>JAQXIB010000020.1 GCA_029007575.1 Clostridiales bacterium
AATACCATTCCCTGTACTTTTTTATTTCCTTTGCCGAACGGCACCAGAACGCGGCATCCGACTTGAATACTATCCGTTAATTCTTCCGGAATCAAATAGGTAAAAAGCGTGTCAAAATGATAAGCAGTCTTATCTACCGCAATCAGTGCAACCATTCTTCTGAGCACGATTTCTCATATCCTTTCCGTCGGAATATTTCTAGCGGGAATGCGCATTATTCAACATCATCACCGATACCGGGCGTTTCAATCAGCTTATATTCGCCTTTCGCAAACTGTTCTACCGCAAGCTGTACCGGTTTTTCCACGATAATCTCTCCGTTTAATTCCGCTTCGGAAGCAATATCTCTGGCGCGTTTCGCAACCGCCATTACTAAAGAGTAATAGCTCTCATTGTTTTTTAAAATATCTGTTACAGCGGGTTTGTGCATCATAATAAATATCCTCCTATTATTTCATCAACTCAACAGCAGGTCATGCTCTTGAGAAATGGTTACATAGCTTATTTCGTGGAGAAAAGATCATCGATCATCGGAAGCATTCGCTTGGAACGAAATTTTTCCGCTTCCATAATCGACTCGATCTGCTCCACCGTTTCTAAAACGGTATCGTTGACAACCGTATAGTCGTATTCCTTGGCATGCCGTATTTCCTCTGTTGATTTCGCCAGCCGTTTGTTGATCGTCTCCATGTCCTCAGTGTGCCGATCGATCAATCTGCGGCTCAGTTCCTCTAAGCTGGGCGGCAAAATAAAAATCAGAACGGCGTCAGGGTGTTTTTTCTTGATCTGCAAAGCGCCCTGTACTTCTATTTCCAGTATGACGTCTTTGCCGCTCCGGCACATATTCATGACGGCGTCTTTAGGGGTTCCGTAATAATTACCGCAATAAGATGCATGCTCCAGCATACCGTCTGTCGCTATCTGTTCTTCGAACTGCTCTTTTGTTAGAAAATAATAATGCTGACCATCTACTTCTCCGTCACGCGGCAATCGGGTCGTTGCTGATATCGACAAAAAGATGTCTTCATTTTGATTCAACAATTCTCGCACGACTGTGCCTTTTCCGCAGCCGGAAGGACCCGATAATACAAAAAGCAGCCCTTGTTTATTCTTCATCTTCGTCTTCATCCTCATCTTCATCATGGTCTACAATTCTGTTTGCTACAGTTTCCGGCTGGATCGCCGACAAAATAACATGGTCACTGTCGGTAATCAGCACCGCACGGGTACGTCTGCCGTAAGTAGCGTCGATCAACGCGCCTTTGTCGCGCGCATCCTGAATGATTCTTTTAATCGGAGCAGACTCCGGACTGACGATGGCAATCAACCGATTTGCCGAAACCATATTGCCGAATCCAATGTTAATCAGTTTCATGATTAGAAGCATACTGCTTGGCACCGATCTCCGACCGGCTATCAAGCACTGATGCTCGATCCCCCTTTTCCCTTTTTAATGGACAAAACTTTGTTTATTCTATGTTTTGTATCTGCTCTCTGATCTTTTCAATATCCGCTTTAATGTCGACTACGATTTTGGTAATCTCCACGTTTTGCACCTTAGAACCGATCGTATTCGTTTCGCGGTTAAATTCCTGAATCAGGAAATCCAATTTTCTGCCCACCGGCTCCGGAATTTCCAACAACTGCCGAAATTGGGAAATATGGCTTCTCAAGCGCACGGTTTCTTCATCTACGGCAACCTTCTCGGCAAAGATTGCCGCCTCAGTTAAAATACGCTGTTCATCGATATTCTTATCTTGTAAAAGCTCGGTAAGCTTTTGAAACAATCTTTCCCGATAATCCTCTGCCATGTGTGACGCTTTTTCTTCGATTACACCTACCGCGTTTTCAATAGAAGCAATTCTGGAAAGCAAATCCTCTTTCAGTTTGCCGCCTTCGGTCCGGCGCATGGCAACAAAATTGCTTACTGCTTGTCTGGTCACCTGCTCCACCGCTGACAAAACCGCCTCTTCATCGTCTGCCTTCTTACGAATCGTAAAAATATCGTTAAGCTGCAGCAGATGACTGAGCTTTAAATCATCCGTTATCTGTAATTCATCCGCTGAGGCACGCAGTGTTTCCAAATAATTTTTCGCAAACTCTATATTGACCGCCACTTCGGAATCAGGTGTGTCAACATTATAAATAGCGACATTAACCTCAATTTTTCCGCGGGAAACACTGCTCTGGAGTACGGATTTGATCCGTTCCTCAATATAGCCGTATGTGCGCGGTACTCGTGCACTAAATTCAAAAAAGCGATGATTGATTCCCTTTATCTCAACAGTAATATCTTTGTTACCGATGACCTCTTGAGCTCTGCCGTATCCGGTCATGCTGCTGATCATAATAATCCTCCTTTTAACTTTGATGACCGTGTGAAACTCAAACAAACCATTTTCCGATGATCACGCAGTTCGTTCCGTTACGTTTCACGCTATTATTATTTTACCACACTTTTTCCCGATTTGGTGGTTTTTACCCCATATTTATTTACAATATTAACACAATATTAACATTTTGCAATCTTCTGGGTAACCATGCGAAATTCACTAAGCCATAAGATTGTGGGCATAAAAAAACTGTTCCGCGTAGGAACAGCTTTTTGAGAATCCCATGTTGGATCCCATATTGGAAAGGAATGCTTTTGACAAAGCATATTCAGTCTGTCGAAAAACTATAAATTTTTAAATTTGTCACGCAGGCGGACATGTGCCGCCGCAGTGACACCTTAAAAAGAAAAGCAGCGGTGAGCAACGGCAAAGCCGTTTGCGGAGCTGGTTTTCGTAGAAAAGGGGGTATCGGGGGAAAAACGCAGAACAAGGCTTTGCCGTAGTGATTGCGTTTTTCCTTCGAGAGCGTTGTCGACTTTGTCGACACGCTCAAATATGCTTTTGACAAAGCATATTATCGTTTTTTCAAAACGATTTTAATGAAATTCAGATATTTTCCGCCGCCTGCTTCCATTGTTTTTCGGTCACCGACAGCATACTCATTGTCTTGTTTAAGCCAATCTGCCCAAACTTCATCATTGGATTCCATCTCGGTTACGGAAATGACCTCTGCGCCTTTGCAGCGGCTCACCAGATCTGCCCAGTATGTTGTATCGTGCATATATTCAAGTTGTTCAGGAGTCCAAGACAGCAAAAGTTCTGCCGGAAGATCGTCATGACAGTCCTTCTTCATCCCGGGAACAGCAATATATACATATCCGTTTTTCTTTACAAAAGGGAGCAATTTGGCGTCGAGATATGCCGCATCACGCCCGAAATAATTATAAGAATCGGTACTGATGACAGCATCGAAAAATTCTTGTTCAAAAGGCAAATCAGTGGCATCAGCCTTTACGGGAATGATTTGTTCATCGGTTAAGCCCATTTGTGAAAAAAACTTCCGATTCTCCTCCGGATTACTCCAGAGATCGGCGGCATAGACCTTGAATCCATATTCTTTGGCAAGAAAGACAGAAGTCAAGCCCTGTCCGCTGCCAAGGTCGCAAACCACCGAACCTTGCGGAAGATTACAATCGGTAAGCAATTCCTCCTCCAGCTTAATCGGATTCGGTCCCATAATCTTTGCCATTAATTCGGGGGTGTTATATTTTTGACTGAGTGGATAATTCATATCGGTTTCTCCTTACTTTTCATAAAGTGATAAAGCGATTCCCATGTCTTCAAAATAAAGTTTTATGATCAACTATTCGGTTTCTTATTCCGATTTGTTGTACCAATCCAGCACCGCTTTCAGATTTTCCAAGCAAACACGTTCACTGCCGTTGAGCATCATATCCAGCATATCATTTTCCTCCGGCGTCCGATCTGATTTTTCGGTAAGAGCTTTACCGGAAGTTTTAACCATGATATTCATCAGTATCCCGTAAATTCCGTGAAGCTTTTTGATATCAAAGTTACCCTGCAAGGTAAACAGCGGCACAGAATCAGGAATTGCGTTATTTTCTCTCACTTCCTTTATCTGTTTGCCGGTCTGACACATGCCAACCGCGCAGACAGCGCGAATTTGATATCTTTTAGCAGCATTCCGATATCCTTTCACGCTACTTGCCATAATCCAACCGAGATAGATGATCTCGGAATGGTTGGGCAGTTGTTTCTTTGCTTCGTCTGCCGAATAGACCGGCAAACCGGTTTCTTGTGACAGCAACTTGGCATAATGTGCTGTGCTCCCGGTATTGGAAGTATAAACAATCGCTTGGGTTCTCATCATTTTAATTTCTACCTTTCTCTGTTGTTTGATTTAGGCGAGTTATAAAGCTGTCGATATATTGATCGGCCGTCTCAACAACTTTCGCTTTATCCTCTGTGCTGTCATAAACATTGTATAAAAGAAAAAACGGACCGTAAAACGCAAGCGCCGCTTGCATCGCATCTGATTTTGAACCGGTAAATTCCGTAAAAATATCAGCCATATACATTAACGGACCGTTTGCGAGATATTGCTGATAAAGCTGCGCCATTTCCGGATTGCGATACTGTTCCAACGTTAGCATTTTACGAAAATTCGAGGGAAATTCTTCTTCCGTCCAATAGCGAAACTGTGCTTTGGAGTAGATTCGAATGGTTTCCAAAGAGGTGGAATGATAGGCGTCCGCATCCTCATCCATCGTTCCTTCAGGCATTTCATATGCTTTGGCTCTGTCATAGTCCATTTGATTCATGCGCTCGATGATGCTGTCAAAAATGTCGCGCTTGTTTTTATAGTGCTTATACAGCGCGCCTTTCGTCATGCCGAGCGCTCCGGCAATCATACTGACCGAAACAGCCTCATAACCGTCTTCTGCAAACAAACTCAGTGCCGTGATTAAAATGTTTTCTTTGGTATCTGACATATTGCATCCTCCACATTAGTGAACGATCGTTTACATTTATTATAGTAAACAATCGTTTACTTGTCAAGACTATTCCAAAAAATATCAAATTTTCTTATCCCGTCCAGCAAAAAACAGCGTGAAAAGCAGAAATGCTTTTCACGCTGTTTGCGATATTTTTCAAATATCCATATTAGCCGTTTTTCTTTGCCAAATCAGCAATGGCATCCTTGCGGGAGAGATTAATTCTGCCCTGACTGTCGATTTCAAGTACCTTTACCAGCAGCTCATCACCGACAGAAACAACATCTTCAACCTTTTCAACCCGTCTTTCATCCAGCTTGGAAATATGCACCAAACCTTCTTTGCCGGGAGCAATCTCCACAAATGCGCCAAAGTTCATCAGTCTGGTTACTTTTCCTTTATAAATGGCGCCAACCTCCGGATCGTTCACAATGGTATTGATGA
>JAQXIB010000021.1 GCA_029007575.1 Clostridiales bacterium
GCTTTTGTAAAAAGCCTTGCACTTTGTATTTCGATTTCATTCTGAAATCGAAATCTGTGTTCGCATCAAGAAATGTCTATACGGCGAATAGCCGTTCGAACAAATCAAATTTTTGATTTGTTCAGCAGACATTATTTACAAGTACTGATAGGAAAGGTGGGGAAACGAGCAGTATTGCTCTTTGATATGCCTGAAAAAAATCTAAACTATAAAAAGGTATCCCGAAAATCCATCATTCTCTGGGAAATCATCTTTTTCCTGGCCTGGACAGCAGTCTTTGCGCTGACACTGTGGATTTTCACACCGTTTACATGGCTTTGGTATGTTTTGATCTGGTCGCTTGGCGTAGCTTTGATCCTGATCGAATTTCTCTATCTGCCGATGCTGTATACTTCCACCCAATACTGTATCACCGATAAGATCATTGCCTATCGACACGGCGTCTTTTTCAACCAGCGTCAATTTATGTATCGCGACCGCATCGTATATGTGTCGGTTTACAATACGCCGCTTACTCCGATTCTTGGTATTTCCTCATTGGTTGTCACAGCCGCCGGCGCAAAAATCAGAATCAATTTTTTAAACCGTCGTCTTGCGCAGCAACTTGCAGAAGAACTGGCTCCCACCCCCAAGGACATCTATTAAATACACTCCATGAAAGGAGGCAGTGCTTTGCGCTTCAAACATCCTCACCCGATTAACATATTAGAAAACACAACAAAATACATTTTGTTGTTGGTCTTTCCTTTGATCCGCGGGCTGCTTTTCTCTCACGGTGATTTTTACACTTGGCTGAAAGGCGCCTGGTTTGATCTTTTGATCGTAGCCTTGATATTTGCCATGGCGATCCTACGATGGTATTGTATCCGTTACAACTACGATGAGACCGGTATTTATATTAACAGCGGTCTTTTCGTCACACAGCGCTGTTATCTTCCATATCGGAAATTAACCTTGGTCTATACCGAATATCCGTTTTATTTCATGCCCATCGGCGCCATGCGGATACGGGCCGATACCGACGGCGGATTTATGCATTCCACCGATTTTTCGATTACCATCAGCAAAAAAAACGCGGCTGAAATCTTTCATCTTTCGCAATCCGAATTTCGGATAGAAGAAAACATGAAAAAGGTGTATCACCCGCAATGGTTCTATGTTGCTATTTTATCGCTGATCACTTCAAACACGCTGACCGGAGTTCTGTTTGCTTCGACGTTTATCTCTCAGTGCGGCGATCTGCTCGGCAAGGAATTTGAGGATTTGCTGGTTACCAAGCTGACAGATCTGGTTCGGATGCTGGCGTTTGGGCTTCCTCCTGCCGCCGCCGTGATCGGATATGTGATTCTGTTCGGCTGGCTGATCTCTTTTTTGATGACCATTATCCGTCACATCAAATTCAATGTGGTCCGACAGGGAAACAATCTGGAAATCAAAACCGGAATTATAACGCCCCGCAGTTATTCTATTCAGGCAGGCAGAGTGAATTTGATCGAAATCCGGCAAAGTCTGTTGACCAAATTGCTTGGATTTTTCACGGTGTTCATCCATTGCGCAGGATACGGCAAACAAAAGAACGAGCTGTCGGTATTAATTCCCGCCGCCGACAAACATGAAGCACGCCGAAACTTAAATATCTTGCTGCCGGAAATTCCGTTGATCAAAAAGAAATTCAAACCGAAACTGCGGGTGCTGTCCCGATTTTTAATTCCCCCCGTCACCATCATTTGCTGTGTTTTTGCTCTTTTCTTTTTGCTGTATCTGTTTTTCCCGCAGTTTCGCAGTATCACCTTTTTCATCGGCATCATGGCGGAAATCCCCGGCATATGGTGGCTGTTTGTCAAGATTCTTTCATTTTTACACACCGGTATCGGAAAAGAAAACGGTGTGTATACCTTTTACTATACTTATGCGTACGCATTTTTTACCACCTCAATTCCGGAACACAAAATATCTCAAATCCATTGCCGGCAAAGCTTCTTTCAAAAAATGGCCGATTGCTGCGATGTGATTATTCTATCCTACTCCGAGGGCAAAAAAAGGCTGGTCGTTCCCAACATCAATGTCCATGATGTTAATAAGATCTTTCATTCTTCCATCTACACCGAGGGAGAAAAATTATTCGAACAAAACGAATTCAAAAGAAAGGATGGGGTAAAATGAAAAAGGCGCTGATCGTCGTAGATTATCAAAACGATTTTGTCTGCGGAAGTCTGGCGAACCCCTTCGCCGCCGCAATTGAAGACAACATCTGTAACAAAATCAAACAATACCGGGAAGGTCAAGCGGACATTATATTTACTTTTGATACTCATAATAACAATTATCTGAAAACACAGGAAGGCAGCATGCTGCCCGTTCCCCATTGTTTAAACGGAACAAACGGATGGCAATTATATGGAAAAACCGCTGTTTTGCTCCATGAAAACGATCGTTGCTTTGTGAAAGGAAGCTTTGGATCTCCGGAACTATTTGACTTTCTGCGAACACAAAACTATCAAAGCATCGAGCTGATCGGCGTTGTTTCCAATATTTGTGTCATCTCCAATGCCATATTGGCAAAGACCGCTTTACCGGAAGTTCCGATCATTGTGGATGCTTCCTGTACCGCGAGCAATGATCCGCAGCTCCATGAAAAAGCGATGGACGTGTTGGAAAGCATGCAGTTTCAAGTAATCAACAGGACGGCTAAATAAGGATAGAAAAGAGTGAAAGTAATATGATCAACAATATCAATGACACCTTACTTTGTGACTTTTATGAGCTGACAATGGGAAACGGATATTATCAAAACGGTTTTTACCGAAAAAAGACATATTTTGACGTCTTTTTCCGCAATGTACCCGATAACGGAGGATTTGCCATTGCCGCAGGATTGGAGCAAGTCATCGATTACATTGAGAATTTGCATTTTACCCCTGAAGATATTGCCTTTCTCCGCTCAAAAAAAATATTTGACGAGGGATTTCTGGACTATCTGCTGCATTTTCGTTTTACCGGAGATATTTATGCGGTTCCGGAGGGAACGCCGATTTTCCCCGGGGAACCGATCTTAACCGTTGCCGCGCCTGCCATTGAAGCGCAGCTTGTCGAAACCTTTATCCTCCTCTCTCTCAATCATCAGTCTTTGATTGCTACCAAAGCCAATCGAATCGTGCGTGCTGCCGCGGGGCGGCCGGTGCTGGAATTCGGCTCCCGCCGCGCGCAGGGAGCTGACGGCGCCATTCTCGGCGCGCGTGCCGCATATATCGGCGGCTGCGCAGGCACCGCCTGCACGGTATCGGATCAGATCTACAATGTTCCTGCCGGCGGCACAATGGCACATTCTTGGGTGCAAATGTTTGATACCGAATATGACGCGTTCAAAACCTACTGCGAATTGTATCCGCATGATACCACTTTGCTGGTAGACACATACAGTGTTTTGAAAAGCGGCGTACCCAATGCCATTCGGGCATTTAAAGAAATCCTCGTTCCGCAGGGCATCACCAATTTCGGCATCCGTCTGGATTCCGGAGATATTACCTATCTGTCCAAAAAAGCGCGAAAAATGCTGGATGATGCCGGTCTGACGACCTGTAAGATCGTTGCCTCGAATTCTCTGGATGAATATATTATCCGCGATTTGATTCAGCAAGGCGCTTGTATTGACACATTTGGTGTAGGAGAACGACTGATCACCTCAAAAAGTGAACCGGTATTTGGCGGCGTTTATAAACTGTGCGCGGTTGAGGACGGAGATAAACTGATCCCCAAAATCAAGATCAGTGAAAATACCGCTAAGATCACCAATCCGCATTTTAAAAAGCTGTACCGTCTCTATGAAAATCAATCCGGAAAGGCGATTGCCGATTTGATTTGCGTCCATGACGAAAAAATCGACAGTACCGCTCCATTGGAAATTTTCGATCCGGAAGCGACCTGGAAGCGCAAAACCATTACTGATTTTACCGCAAAAGAGATGATGGTCCCGATTTTCCGAAACGGCCAAAAAGTATATCAGTCTCCTGACATTAAGGAAATCCAATCTTATTGTCTGCAGCAGGTAGACTTGCTTTGGGATGAGGTCAAACGGTTTGAGAATCCGCATCGTTATTACGTTGACTTGTCTCAAAAACTATGGGACATTAAGCATGAGTTGCTTGAGAAAAGAAAAAAATAAGCAAATCCTGAATCAGAAAAAGACCACCGCCGCTATCCCGTACCACACGGAATAGCGGCGGTGGTCTTTTATCTTCATGCTTCTGATTCTTGCTCACCGACAGTCGTTAAAAGAAATCGAA
This sequence comes from Clostridiales bacterium, assembly GCA_029007575.1. Classification (GTDB taxonomy): domain Bacteria; phylum Bacillota; class Clostridia; order Oscillospirales; family Ruminococcaceae; genus HGM13222. The sequence goes on from JAQXIB010000021.1 coordinate 4,284, forward strand.
TGTTCGATTTGTTCAGCAGACAGTCATTATACGTTTTCCCTGCAATATCCGATATATTCCATGCAATATTCATCTCTGCCGAGCAAAGCCTCTGCCGTATACAGCATTTCCTGTATCCGTGGTGAGCTGCAATCCAAGATAGCAGCGTCTAATCCGCCGGCAAGCGCCATTGCCAGGAATGCAGCATTCAAATTGGCGCGTTTCGGCAGCCCGAATGAGATATTGGACAAGCCGCAAATCGTTTGTACCTCCGGATATTTCTCCTTCACCAAACGAATGGTATTGATCGTTGTCATTGCGGCTTTTTCTTGCGTCGCAAGCGCTTCTGCCAAAACATCAATATAAATATGGTTTGCCGCAATTCCCGCCGAGGTCAGCTTTTTGATCAACAAACCCGCATTTTTCAGCCTGTCCTCCGACTTTGCGGGTATTTCCCGCCCCGCAATCGGCAAACAAACCACCGAGGCGCCCGTTTCTTTTATCACCGGCAGCAGTTCTTCATAAGCCGTATCGTTTGAAATAGAATTGATAAATACCTTTCGCCCCTGAACATGCGGCAAAGCGGCTTTGATTGCTTCGATATTCGGAGAATCGATCATAATATCACATCGCGAATGGGTTAAAATCAAATCAATCGCCCAGCGCATCGTATCATTTTCCTGTGCTTCAGTCAGGGCAGTATTGATATCAAGATAATCGGCACCGCATCGCTCCTGCTTTTTGATCAGTTCAACAACCGCGTCAGTATCCCGATTCTGAAATGCTTCCAAGGTCTTTGGAATGGAACTGTTTAATTTTTCTCCGATAATTAACATGGTATTACCTCTTTCATCTGATTGATATTTAGCTGTCATATAGTGAATATCGTTGTTTCTGAATCGGTCAGTGCGCACGAATATAACGAATTAATTCTTCCGAAAAATCAATTTTTTTCAGCGGTGTCATGATATAATATCCGTCGCAGTTTTCAGCAATGCGGTCAATAATCATCCTGCTGTATTGCAGGCAAATCTGTTTCGCAGCTTCACCGGTTTTGTTTTCCAGTTGTGTAATGACCTGCTCCGGGATCTCGATACCCGGCACCTCATTGTTTAAAAACAGGGCGTTTCGATATCCTGCCAGCGGCATAATGCCCGCCATCACCGGACAATCCAGCGTTTTTTTCGCCAACCGATAATTTTCAATATTCTGCTCCGAAAAAAGCGGCTGTGTAAAAAAGCAGTTTGCACCGTTCCGAATTTTTTCTTTGGCCCGGTTCAATTCAGCCGCGAAATTTACCGAGCTGGTATTCAGCGCGGCACAAATATAATAAGGGACATCCGCAAAAGCCTCCGCATTCAGTTCACGAATGAAACGAATCAGTTGATAGGAATTAAAGCCAAACACATTTTTGGCAAAGTCCCTGTCCGTTTGTGAAATAGGGTCTCCGGTAATGGCTAAAATATGCCGGATGCCTTCGATACTACCCGCGATCAAGTCCCCTTTTATCGCAATTTGATTGCGATCCCGACAGCAAACATGCGGTATCACGGAGATTTCCGCCTCACGCTGTATTTTGGCCGCGATCATCATACTGTTTGCGCGCGTTTTTGCAAGCGGCGAATCCGGAATCGTCACAAAATCAGCGCCCGCCCGCTTTGCGATATGAGCCGCCTCCACGACAAATCCGGTATCGGTATCCACAGGGGCACCGATCTCAACCGCGATCACCGGACGATTGCTTTTCGGGGACAAGGCGGTTTGTGCCACCGTACGTTCGACTGCCGGACGCGCTGCTTTTTCTATACTGCGGTCATTGGAACGTATTCTGTCAACGGTTTCTTTGATGTGTCGCGGCGTCGTTCCGCAGCATCCGCCGATTGCCCGTACACCACAGCAATAAATATCATACAGCTTATCGGAAAAGTATGCCGGATTATCCACATAAATCGTTCTGCCGTTGACCACTGACGGATATCCTGCGTTTGGCATGGCAATCACCGCGTATCGGTCGGTGTCTGCCTTTTCCATCAGGTGCAGCATATGAGCCGGTCCGCAGATGCAATTCAGCCCCACGTAATCCGCGCCCATCGAATCGGCTTTTCGGAATAACGATTGATAATATTCACCGGAACGGGTATAACCGTCCTGTGTTACCGCGAAAGAAGTAATGATGGTGGCGTTAGGGATCTTTTCCCTGATATACCGAACCGTCGGCTCTAATGGGTCAACCTCGGAAAGCGTTTCAAACAGAAAATGGTCGGCGCCCGCATTTAAAAATATTTTTGCAACGGTCAGGTAATCTACCGCAGCATGTTCCGATGCAATAGGGCCGATATCTGCAAAAACATCTGCGGATTCCGAGGCCGCCGACATGGCAATATGATATCCGCTTTTCAATGTTTCACCGAGCCATTCGGGATCGGACATGGTAACGGGATTTGCGGCAAAGGTATTGGTCTTAATGGCATTTGCGCCGCTTGCGATGTATTCCCGATGTATCGCGCGCACTCTCTCCGGATGGCGTATATTCGCAGCTTCCGGATATTCCTCACTGCCGTACAGACCGGCGTAATAGGTTCCGAACGCACCGTCAAAGATAATGATATCTTTCAAACATCTTCCTCCAGACATCAGAATGAACTTCGATAAAATTTCGTTTTATTATCCAAACTTCACGCTTTGATTTTAGTCATTTTATAGAATAACATTTTTTTGACAAAAAGTAAAGCGTTGCAAACATCTTATTTTCCGGCTCCTTGCATGTTTTACAATACCGTGATACAATAAAAAAGCAATATCAATACTATAATCAAACGAAAAAGGACGGAGATCAGGATGAACGAAGTGCTGAATAATATCAAAACCAGAAGAAGCATACGCAGCTTTACCGACCAAAAAATCCCCAAGGAAGCACTAGAGCAAATTGTGGAAGCCGGCCGATATGCGCCCAGTGCGATGAATCGCCAGCTTTGTCGTTTTACGGTCGTGCAAGATCCCGTTATGATCGAAAAGTTGGCTGCTGCAATCCGGAAGGAGTTGAATCGTGACAGCAGTTATAATTTCTATGCGCCGAATGTTATGCTGCTGGTATCCAACGAGCGCAGTAATCCGCACGGGATCGAAGACTGTGCCTGCGCGCTGGAAAATATCTTTTTAGCCGCGCACGCTCTGGGCATCGGCTCGGTATGGATCAATCAACTGAAAGGAATTTGCGACACGCCCGGTATTCGCGCCGTTTTAAATGAGATGCGCCTGCCGGAGGATCACATTGTGTTAGGCATGGCGGCGCTTGGATATCCGGCTGAACCTCCGAAAGAGGCAGTAAAACGCACCGACGTTGTAGAATGGATTTTGTAGCTGTAAAAAAGGAGCTGTCGTCAATATGACAGCTCCTTTTTGGCGTTCTGCTCGGCACGGAGAAACATTTGATACATTGGAATTAACTGCTGAAATCCGTCCGCCAGCACTTGAGCCAATTCTTCCGAAAACAGCAGCTTGAAATCCTTGCTATTATGCATAAAATCCATGTTTTTTCGGTCAAGCCACAACCGCAATTCTTCCGGCTGCTCCGGATAACGGCTGCGCTTAAAGCAATCCCCCTCTAAAACAAAATGCTGTTGACGCTCATAGGCTTTTTTTGCCTTTTCAAAGGTTGGATCATGCTCCAAAATCATTTTCCGCAACGCTCCCATCACTCTGGGAGGAGCCTGCCAATAGCCGCAGCCGTAACGAAAGCCCATCGGGGAAAATTCCATGACAAAACCGCAGGGCGACTCATGCACTTTTTTATCTCTGGTAAATGCGCACCACATCACGTCGCGGTAGAGCGACTTGTCTTTGGTGAATCGGGTATCGCGATTGATACGGGATATCACGCGGGAAGGCGTAGTGATCAATTCCGGGTCGATTGAATGAATACAGGGTTCCAAACGTTCAGCAAGCTCGGTCAGCGGTACTTTTACATACTCGATATATTGCTTTCTGTGTTCCTGAAACCAGCTTCTGCTGTTTTGTATCCGGTTTTCCACCATAAAATCCAGTGTTTCTTTGGTAATTGACATGGCTGCGATCCTTTCTATGTGTACAATATTTTTATCATTGCCTTGTTCGCATCCGCTGAAAAAGAGACGATAACACTGTCGGACTTTTATGACCGTAACGTTGAAGTAAAGCTCGCCGACCTCCTCTATACCGCTTAACAGCTCTCAGCAATACGATAAATTAAATGCTCGGTATCATCCCATCCTAAGCAGGGATCGGTAATGGATTTGCCGTAAACACGATCCGTGCCGATCGGCTGACAGCCTTCCTCCAGATAACTTTCGATCATAACGCCTTTGACCAGTTTTCTCAAATCGGCATTATGCCGGCGGCTGTGTAGTATTTCGCTCACGATTTGGATTTGTTCCTTAAATTGTTTGTTGGAATTAGAATGATTCGCGTCAATAATGGCGGCAGGATTTTTGAGTTCCAGCTTCTGATACATGTTCAGCAGGCGCATCATATCCTCATAATGATAATTCGGGATGCAGGTGCCGTATTTATCAACGCCGCCCCGCAGGATCACATGAGCAAGCTCGTTTCCGTCGGTAGTAACATCACAGCCGCGATAAATAAAGGTATGTGAATGTTGTGCCGCTATCACCGAATTGAGCATGACCGACAGATCGCCGCTGGTCGGATTTTTCATTCCGACCGGAATATCCATGCCGCTTGCCGTCAGGCGATGCTGCTGATTCTCTACCGACCGCGCGCCGATAGCTTCATAGGATAACAAATCATCCAGATAACTCCGATTTTCCGGATAGAGCATCTCATCCGCCGCAGTCAGCCCGCTTTCCGAAATGGCACGGATGTGCATTTTGCGGATCGCAATGATTCCCGCCAACAGAT
>JAQXIB010000022.1 GCA_029007575.1 Clostridiales bacterium
GGGATTATCCCCTGCAAAAGGATGATGATTATGAGTTATGAAATGGAAACATATGATGTTGCGGTAGTCGGTGCCGGTCACGCAGGTTGTGAGGCGGCTCTGGCGGCAGCACGTCTGGGATTGAAAACGGTATTATTTACCATTTCGCTGGACGGAATCGCCAATCTTCCCTGTAACCCCTCGATTGGCGGGACTGCCAAAGGGCATCTGGTCAGAGAGGTGGATGCGCTGGGCGGAGAAATGGGACGCGCCGCCGACAAAACCTTTTTGCAAAGCCGTATCCTCAACAGAGGAAAAGGACCGGCAGTGCATAGCCTCCGCGTTCAGACCGATCGAGTAAAATATCATAATTTAATGAAAAAAGTGTTGGAGCAGCAGGAAAATCTTTGGATCAAACAGGCCGAAATCACCGATATCCGCACGGATGAAAACAACCGCGTGACCGGAGTGGTGACCAAGCTGGGGGCAGTTTATCCGGTTTCGGCGGCGATCCTTTCCTGCGGCACCTATCTGAACGGTCTGATCCATGTCGGAAGCGTTCATTACGAAAGCGGCCCCGACGGAACAACACCGGCAATAGGTTTAACACAGAATCTGGAACGGCTGGGGATCGAAATGCGGCGCTTCAAGACCGGTACGCCCTCCCGTGTGCATCGGCGCAGCATTGATTTTTCTCAACTGGAGGAACAGGACGGGGACGAGGAAATTGTTCCTTTTTCCTTTGAAACGACCGAGGAACTGCACAATCAGGTGAAATGCCACATTGCCTACACCAACGCCGAAACACACCGCATTATTCGGGAAAACTTGCATCGCTCTCCGCTGTATAGCGGCTTGATTGAGGGCGTAGGTCCCCGCTATTGCCCCAGTATTGAGGATAAGGTGGTGCGGTTTGCCGATAAAGAGCGTCATCAGCTCTTTATCGAGCCGATGGGACTGGATACCGACGAGATGTATTTGCAGGGGATGTCCTCCAGCCTGCCCGAAGATGTGCAGATTGCTTTTCTGCGCACCATCAAGGGTTTGGAACACGTGGAGATCATGCGTAACGCTTATGCGATCGAGTACGATTGCTGTAATCCGCAGCAGCTTCTGCCGACGCTGGAATTTAAACAGGTAAAAGGGCTTTACGGAGCAGGGCAGTTTAACGGTACCTCCGGATATGAGGAGGCGGCGGCACAGGGCTTGGTGGCCGGTATCAATGCCGCCCTTGCGATCAAAGGAGAAGAACCGATGATTCTTGACCGCGCAAGCTCCTATATCGGGACCTTGATCGACGATATCGTGACAAAGGGCTGTCCGATCCTTACCGGATGATGACCTCCCGCAGCGAATATCGGCTGATCCTCCGGCAGGACAACGCCGACCAGCGCCTGACGCCGATCGGCAGAAAGATCGGCTTGATTTCAGATGCGCGCTGGGAGCATTTGCAGGAAAAGCTGGCGTTGATCGAAAAAGAGAAAAAGCGGCTGGAAAAAGTGACCATCAAGCCGTCGACGGAACTCAACAAGGTGCTTGTTTCACGTGAAACATCCGAACTGACGACCGGCATCAAGGGGATTGACCTTCTGCGGCGGCCGCAGGTTTCCTATGAGGATTTTGCTCCTTTCGATCCGGAACGTCCCGACCTGCCTAAAGAAGTGAAGGAGCAGGTCGAGGTGGAGATCAAATATGAGGGGTACATTAAGCGGCAGCTTTCTCAGGTTGCCGAGATGCGCCGGCTGGAACAAAAGCAGCTTCCGAAAGAAACGGATTATACCGCCATCACCGGACTGCGGCTGGAGGCGCGGGAAAAGCTGGAGAAGATACGTCCTATCTCGATTGGGCAGGCATCCCGGATTTCGGGAGTCAGCCCGGCGGATATTTCGGTGTTGCTGATTTGGCTGGAGCAGTCTGCCCGCCGGAAGAAAGAAAGCGAACAGGCTGAATAAAGAAGATAAAAGGGGAATTGCCGATGACCGAATTTCTTAAAAAAGCCGCACAGGCAGAGGGTTTCCTGCTGTCAGACCAACAGCTTGCCGCATTTGAGCGGTATGCGGAGCTGTTGGTGGAATGGAATCAGAAAATAAATCTGACGGCGATTACCGAGCCGGAAGAGATCGCGGTAAAGCATTTTGTGGACAGTTTGATGCTGTTGAAATATATCGATCTTCCCGAAAATGGAAGCCTGATCGACGTCGGAACCGGCGCCGGCTTTCCGGGAATCCCGATTAAGATTTACTCTCCTTCAGTACAGGTGACTCTGCTCGATGCCTTAAACAAGAGGATCAACTTTCTGGATGCTGTGTCCAAGGAGTTGGGGCAGGAAAACCGATGCCTGCACTTGCGTGCCGAGGAGGGCGGAAGAAAGCCGGAACTTCGGGAGCAATTTGATGTTGCGACGGCGAGGGCGGTTGCGTCGATGACAGCTCTTGCGGAATACTGCCTGCCCTATGTCAAAGTAGGAGGCGTTTTTGCTGCACTGAAAGGGTTTGAGATCGAATCGGAGCTGGAGGAAGCAAAACCTGCGATCAAGCTGTTGGGCGGCAAAATTGAACGGGTGGAGCAATATACACTGGCGGGAGAGTTAAAAAGATCGGTGGTTGTCATCAAAAAGATATCGCAAAGTTCGACAAAATATCCCCGCAGTTCGGCAAAAATCGCGAAAAATCCTTTAAAATAGTCTGAAACACCCTGCGTTACGTCGAACGCAGGGTGTTTTTGTCGAACGAAAATGCTGGAAATATTTTACAAGCTGTGTTAAGATAAAGGCAGATGAAAAAATTGGTCAAGCTGTTAAAACGGGTGAAAGGAATGGATAAATTATGGTTACGATATTCGGCAAGGAAAAACAGATTAACAAAGTGATCTCAATCAACATCAATGAAATATTGCCCAATCCCAATCAGCCGCGGACCGAATTTAATGAACAGGAATTGCAGCAGTTGTCCGACAGTATTCGGATAAACGGATTGTTGCAGCCCTTGACTGTTCGGAAAAACATTTATAACAAATATGAGCTGATCTCGGGGGAGAGACGGTTAAGAGCTTCCAAGCTGGCAGGGCTGACCGAGATTCCTGCCATAGTAGTGGATACGGATGAGCGCCAATCAGCGATTTTTGCTTTGATCGAAAACATACAGCGTGCCGATCTGAATTTTTTTGAGGAAGCACTTGCCATCAAAAACCTAATTTCGGAGTGGAATATTACCCAAGAGGAAGCCTCGGAACGATTGGGAAAGGCACAGTCTACCCTTGCCAACAAGCTGCGGCTGCTGAAGCTGAACGACGAGGAGCAGCAGATGATTTTGCAAAACGGCCTAACAGAACGTCATGCGCGGGCGCTTTTAAAGATCAATGATGAGGAAAAGCGTTCGCAGGCGTTAATACATATTATTGAAAAGAAGATGAATGTCATACAAGCTGAGACTTATATTGAACAGCTTCTTTCCGCGCCGAAGCCGGAGAAAAAACGGATATTGATCATCAAGGATGTGCGTTTGTTTATCAACACCATCAACAAGGCATTAGACACCATGAAAAGGGCCGGTATCCAAGCGGAAACGCAAAAAAAGCAGAACGACGAATTTATCGAATATGTTGTTCGAATCCCGATCAAAAGTTAAATCTCCATCGATATGGAAACGTGAAAGAGCGTTTAGCGATTCGTTTGGATTGCAGACCTTTCAGAATACCGGTATTTTCCTTTTTTTATAAAGGTAAAATATAAATGTCCTTCCCCTCATGGCCGCTGCACTTTTTTGCAGCGGCTTTTCTTTCTTTGATTGTTTCACGTGAAACATTTGATGGCTGTTTCAACAACATACTCTTTGAGAACTTTCACCGAATGTTTCATGTGAAACATTCGGTTTTTACATCATATGATTGCGAAAACAATGAGATGAGATTTTTTTCAAAAAAACGCGGTTTTGGCTTGAAATATACGGAAAATATGTTATAATAAAAAGTAAGCAGATGCTACGCATCTGCGCGCCGCATATTATGCGGCTGACGGTGCAAAGCACCGTAACTTTTATATTGCAACAATAAATTGTGCTGCGTTGCAGCACTTCCGCCGATGGCGGACATCAAAACAAAGTTTTGATGAATTTAAGTTATAATAATCTTAAAGCACGTTGCGCTTTAAGATTTTCATTGATTTCAATTTAAGTGGGCTTTGCGCGGTTTCGGCTATGCCGAAATGCCGCCGATTCTTTTTGGCGGCAAGAGCAACAGCCAAGCGCCGTGTGCGCCAAGCACACAAAACGGCGCTAATGCTCTGCTTCGCTGCGCCAGTAGTATGTGTTTGAATAAAAAGCAGGTTGCGCTTTCAGGTTATGGAAACACTTTTAGAAAGTGTTGCGGCATATTAGAATACAGACAATATTTATATAGATGTCAAATTTATTTGCGCATGAATAAAGGAAAATTTTTCGTTGCAAAGGCTGCACGAAATAAAAATAATCTTCGGAAACAATCTGGCTTAGGGCCTGTTCCATTACGGGTCCTGAATTTTTTGTCGCTTTTATAGGATTTGTTCCGGAATAAAAGGAGGTTTCGCGTTGAGCAAGGTCATCTCAATCGCCAATCAAAAGGGCGGTGTCGGAAAAACAACATCCGCGGTCAATATTGCGGCGGCGTTGGGCCAGCAAAAGAAAAAAGTTTTGCTGATCGATCTCGATCCGCAGGGGAATGCTACCAGTGGAATGGGACTCAACAAACGAAATAACAAAAAGACGGTATATGACATCATTCTCCAGGATGAAAAAGCGGAAGATGTCATTATTTCCTCTGCCTATAAAAACGTGGATATGATTCCGGGCAGCATCATGCTGGCGGGAGGAGAGATCGAACTGGTCGACATGGAGGACCGTGTTTACCGCCTCAAGCTGGCATTGACCACAGTAAAAGAAAAATATGACTTTATTCTGATCGATTGCCCGCCTTCTTTAGGACTGCTGACCTTGAATGCGCTGGCTGCCAGCCATTCTTTTATCATTCCGATTCAATGCGAATATTATGCCCTCGAAGGCCTGTCGCAGTTGATGGAAACGGTGCGCAACGTGAAGCGGCTGTATAATTGCTGTTTAGAAATTGAAGGCGTATTGCTGACCATGTACGATGGTCGGCTGAACCTGACCTTACAGGTAGTGGATGAAGTGAAAAAATACTTCCCGCAAAAGGTCTATAAAACAGTGGTGCCGAGAAACGTCCGGCTTTCGGAAGCACCCAGCTTCGGACAGCCGATCCAATATTATGACCGAGGCTCTAAAGGAACGAAGGCTTATAATGACCTCGCCAAAGAAATTATTAAGCAAAATCGTTAAAATCCATTCTCAGAGCAATCGAAATATAAGGAAGGGAATGATAGAATGGCGAGAAAAAGCGGATTGGGAAAAGGGTTGGATGCCCTTTTTGTCGATAACAGCACCGATCATACCAACGGAGTAGTGACCCTGCGCATCAGTGAAATTGAGCCGAATAAGAATCAGCCGCGGAAAGATTTCGACGAAAATGCGTTGGCACAACTGGCGGATTCTATTGCAGAACACGGAGTGCTTCAGCCGTTGCTGGTCCGGCCGATGACCAACGGCGGATATCAACTGGTTGCCGGAGAACGACGCTGGAGAGCCAGCAAAATGGCAGGTTTGAGTGAAGTACCGGTCGTCGTACAGGAAATGACCGACACCGAGGCAATGGAAATCGGATTGATCGAGAATCTTCAGCGGGAGGATTTAAATCCGATTGAAGAAGCGCTCGGTTATCGGGAGCTGATCGATTCACACAATATGACCCAGGACATGGTGGCACAGCGGGTCGGAAAATCCAGACCGGTTGTTGCAAATGCGCTGCGTTTGCTCAACCTACCTGACAGCGTAGTGAAGCTGGTGCGCAGCGGAGACCTCTCCGCCGGTCACGCGCGTGCGCTATTGGCGATCGACGATCTCGAAGAACAGGAATCCATGGCGAAAAAGGCGGCGGACGGATTACTGACCGTACGTGATATTGAAAAGTACGGGAAAAAGAACAATCAGCCGGCTAAAACGGCAAAAACCGGAAAAACTACCTCAAAAGACAGCTTTTATGACGAGATGGAGATCGCGCTCAAGCAGGAATTAGGGAAAAAGGTCAAAATTACCATGAACGGCAACAAGGGCAAGCTGGAAATTGAGTTTTACAGCAAAGAGGAGCTCTCCGCGCTGGCAAATAGCCTCACTCGCCGATCATAAGCAGGTAAGCAGGGGATAATCCCCTGCACCTTAGATCGCGGCAGGGAATAATTCCCTGCACCTTAGATCGCGACGAAGTAAGCAAAATAATTAGGCTTTCTACTCGCGGAATAAGACTGGTATAAACGTGAGCGTTAAAGTGTAATTACTACATCAACTCGGTGCGCGAATTAGGGTTAGTATACCTGTGGAAAAATGTGAAAAATTATTTACAGAAGGGAACAATAGATTTTATGTTGGACATAAAGTTGATTCGGACAAATCCGGAATTAGTCAAAGAAAAAATTAGAAAGAAATTTCAGGATCAGAAGTTGGTTTTGGTCGATGAAGTCGTGGCGATGGATCAGGAATACCGCGACGCCAAAGCCCGCTGCGATGAACTGCGCGGACAACGCAACACCATCAGCAAGCAGATCGGCGGCTTTATGTCCAAGGGACAGAAAGAAGAAGCGGAAGCTGCCAAACAGCAGGTTGCCGCGATTGCCAAAGAGCTGGCTGAGCTGGAACAGAAAGAGGAAACCCTCTCTGCCGAAATCAGAGAGCGGATGCTGGTGATCCCGAATATTATTGACGAGTCGGTGCCGATCGGCAAGGACGACAGCGAAAACGTAGAAGTGGAGCGGTTCGGCGAGCCGGTCGTTCCGGACTATGAAGTCCCGTATCACGTCGATATCATGGAAAAACTCAACGGCATTGATCTGGACAGCGCCAGAAGAACCAGCGGAAACGGATTTTATTACCTATGCGGCGATATCGCGCGGCTTCATTCCGCCATCTTATCCTATGCAAGAGATTTTATGATCGATCGCGGATTTACCTATTATGGTCCGCCGTTTATGATCCGTGGCAACGTGGTCAACGGCGTCATGAGCTTTTCCGAGATGGAAAACATGATGTACAAGATCGAGGGTGAGGATCTTTATCTGATCGGTACCAGCGAGCATTCCATGATCGGTAAGTTTATCGACACGATCCTGGAGGAGGACAAGCTCCCTCAAACGCTGACCAGCTATTCTCCCTGCTTCCGGAAAGAAGTCGGCGCGCACGGCATCGAGGAACGGGGCGTTTACCGGATTCACCAGTTTGAAAAGCAGGAAATGGTGGTTGTCTGTAAGCCGGAGGACAGCCCGATGTGGTTTGAAAAGCTCTATCACAACACGGTTGATTTCTTCCGCACGTTGGACATTCCGGTACGGACATTGGAGTGCTGTTCCGGCGATCTGGCTGATTTGAAGGTCAAGAGCATCGACGTGGAGGCATGGTCTCCCCGTCAGCAGAAGTATTTCGAGGTGGGAAGCTGCTCCAATCTGGGCGACGCACAGGCGCGCAGATTAGGCATCCGCGTGAAAAATAAGGAAACCGGCAACTACTTCCCGCATACCCTCAACAACACTGTTGTGGCGCCGCCCCGGATGTTGATTGCATTTTTGGAAAACAACTACAACGAGGACGGCTCGATCAACATTCCCGAGGCGCTTCGGATGTACATGGGCGGAAAAGAAATTTTGAAATAGGTACAAACAGAGGTTGACGGTCGCTTTGTGATTGTCAGCCTCTGATTTTATCAATCGTTTGGAGGAATTTCCGATGCCTGAACGCAAAGACGGCATTTTTTATTACAATATTTATCTGCATTTCTACGACTGCGATCCCAAAGAGCAGGCGAAGCTTTCCACGATACTCAAATATGCTGCCGACATCGCCGGAATTGACTACACCTTAAAGGGATACAGCCACCAGTATTTATGGGACAACGGAATGGTATTTTTATTATCACGTTCCAGCTTTCGAATCCACCGGATGCCTCGCACCTACGAGGAAATCGTGGTTTCTACATGGGAACACGGGATCAAAGGCTCCCAATTTTTACGGGATTTTGAGTATTTCAGCAAGGAAGGCGAGCTATTGGTTTCGGCGTCGACGGCATGGCTGCTGGTCGATCCCGTCAGCCGCAAAATTTTACGGCCGAGCGCATTTATCGGGGAAATGCAAAAGCTGCCCGACAAAAAGCCGGACTGCGTTGAGGCGGGAAAGCTGCGGATGCCGGAGCAGCATCAGTTTGTCGGCAAGCGGAAAATACGGTATTCCGATCTCGACGGAAACGGTCACGTTTACAATGCGGTATACGGGGATATTGTATCTGATTTTCTCCCTGAGGAGCTTTTAAACCGCCAGATCGTCGGGTTCCAGATCAACTATCAGACCGAGGCGGTTTTGGGTGAGGAGCTTGACCTTTTCCTAGCGTCGGATCCGACTGACGAAAACGGCTGGTATCTTGAGGGGAGAAACGCCGCCGGCGGGAACTGCTTTATCAGCCGGATTGAATTTTGGCAGGCAGGGAATAATTCCCTGCACCTTATATCGCGGGAAAGCAAGTGAAAACAATTAGGCTTTCTACTCGCGGAATAAGGTGTGTGTAAGTTGGCGGGCATTAAAGTTTGTCAAAGCACAATGTAAATCCGCGGGCGTGCAAGTTTATATAAAAGTGCGATACACCAAGCGGCTTTGTGTGGTTTTGGCGCAGCCAAAATCCCGACATTATATTTGTCGGGAAACACAAACGCCGTCAGTACACGAAGAATGCGGTGCATTTTTCGTGTACAAAGTGCGCGGATTAGGGTGCAGGGGATTATCCCCTACCAGGCATAATGCCTGGACTTAGCTCGCGGCAAAGTGAGCAAAAGGACTAAGGTGTCGCTCGCGGAATAAAGTATAATGTTAATTCGCGGGCATTAAAGTTTGCACGAAGCACGATAGAGTAAGCGGCTTTGTGTGGTTTTGGCGCAGCCAAAATCCCGACATCATATTTGTCGGGAAACACAAATGCCGTCAGTACACCAAGAATGCGGTGCATTTTTGGTGTACAAAGGGAGGTGATTGGGCAAAGAATGAATTTTTATGAGAAAGTATACGAAATTGTCAGGCAGATACCGAAAGGCAAGGTCGCTACCTACGGGCAAATCGCGTTGCTTTGCGGCAATCCGCGTGCCTCCCGTGCCGTAGGCTATGCGTTGCACTGCAATCCCGAGCCGGGCATTATTCCCTGTCATCGGGTGGTAAACCGCGAGGGGAGACCGGCACCCGGCTTTGCTTTCGGCGGCCCTGAGGTACAACGGGAAATGTTGGAAGGCGAGGGCGTCGTTTTCGACGACGAAGGGAAAGTCTTGTTGAAAACTTTCCTCTGGCAGGCATAATGCCTGCACTTAGATCGCGTGAAAGTAAGCAAAAGAATTAAGTTAGAGTTCGCGGAATAAAGTTGAGTTGAAACGCGGGCATGCAAGTATATATAAAAGCACGATAGAGCTAGCGGCTTTGTGTGGTTTTGGCGAAGCCAAAATCCCGGCGTGATATCTGCCGGGAAACACAAATGCCGTCAGTACACGAAGAATGCGGTTCATTTTTCGTGTACAAAGTGCGCGAATTAGGGTGCAGGGGATTATCCCCTGCAAGGCATAAAAATACCGCCGAGCATTCGCAGGGCGGCTTAAAAACATTTTACTGTACAATAAATTGGTTTAATTCCCTTATTGTTAAATCCAATGGGTCGATACCTTTTTCTTTGCAATACTGATTTATTTTTCTGTAGTTATAGTGAACTTTGTCGTTTCCGGGATTCGCAACATATCCACCTGCCTTTTCTGCAAGTTCATCTAGTTTTCTCATATCTCTGATATCCTGCTCAGACATTTTTATTCCTCCTTAAATGCATAGATTTTTAATAACTTATTAGCGTTGACCTCATCAATATACATTCTATACGGATGTGGCATGCCTAATAATGTTGCTCCAAACTTTTCATGATAATAATTGACTAAATCCATGTTTTTAGCATCTAAAAACAAATATCCGTCGTAACCTTTATTGACTGATTCTTTTGCCGCGATGGCAAACAAATGCCCACCAACGCCCTCATATTTTTTATTTTTTCCGATATTTTGAGGCGCACTTTCTGCTATGTTTATATATATGGCTTTATCTCTTGGAAAATCAGTTACAGCTACTAAGCCTTGAATGGTGTCATCATCTTCCAGAGTCAACTTATAAATGTCAGAATCTTTTAAATCATCAGCAGTCCAATTAAAGTTCCACCCTCTCTGCTTCAATGATTTTAAATCTGACTGATTAGCTATGCTGTATTTTGTATTGACCATTTTTCCGGTAGATTTTTCCACTAAACAAGGAGTAAAATCATCTATTTCAATAGACAATCCCATATTATCACGTCCTATTGATATTATACCACTTTTTGAATTGTTTTTCAACCGCTGGTTCCACTTGCCAGGCATAATGCTTTGCAGGGAATAATTCCCTGTACCTTAGATCGCGGGAAAGTAAGCGAAAGGAGTCAGTTTCGTTTCGCGAAATAGGGTTAGTATAAACGCGGGCGTTTAAGTTTGTACGAAGCAGGATAGAGTAAGCGGCTTTGTGTGGTTTTGGCGCAGCCAAAATCCCGGCGTGATATCTGCCGGGAAACACAAACGCCGTCAGTACACGAAGAATGCGGTGCATTTTTCGTGTACAAAGTGCGTGAATTAGGGTGCAGGGGATTATCCCCTGCCAGG
Source organism: Clostridiales bacterium (assembly GCA_029007575.1). Lineage (GTDB taxonomy): Bacteria > Bacillota > Clostridia > Oscillospirales > Ruminococcaceae > HGM13222. The sequence goes on from JAQXIB010000022.1 coordinate 10,772, forward strand.
GAAGGAGATATGATTAACATGAAAATTACTTTTTTAGGAACCGGTGCGGCAGATACACCCATGATGCTGCCTCAACAGTATCAGCACTCCTTTTCCACCGAAATACGCCGTAATAGTTGCGCCTTGGTGCAGGATTGGCTGCTGATCGACTGCGGCCCCCATGCGCTGGGCTCGTTAGAGCTGCTTCATGCGGATTTGTCCAAAATCACCGATTTATGCGTGACCCATACCCACGGTGACCATATTGATCCTGCTGCTGTGGCAAAGCTTGCGGCGGGCCGAAAAGCTCCTTTCCGCATTTGGTGCGATGCCGGAGCAGTGCCGGTTTTTTCCGAAATCCCGAACGTTGACATCCATCCTTTGCGGGCAGGGCAGGCGGTTCAAATAGCAGATTGCTCCGTCATTCCACTGTCCGCGAATCACTTGGTGGAAAACTCCGCGGAACAACCGCTGCACTATATATTGGAATATCAGGGAAAGCGGATGTTTTACGGTTGCGACGGCGCCTGGCTGCGGGCGGATAGCTTCCTAATATTGCAACAGTATCGCCCGTTTGACTTGATGGTCTTTGATGCCACTGTAGGCAGAGAGGATGAAGGAATCCGGTTGGGCTCGCATAATTCGCTGGCAATGCTGGAGCTGTTGCTGCCGCTGCTGCATCAGTGCGGCATTGCAACCGAGCAGACCAAAGCTGTCCTTTCTCATATGGCAATTACCCTCCATCAGTCTTATGATTGCATTGTCAAAGAGATGGAGCCGAAAGGGTTTACCGTCGCTTATGACGGCTTGGAGATTTCCTTTTGATGATGGTTAAACTATCCAAAATATCGCCTCCCTTTTGACAAAATTAACAACTAAGGGTAAAATCAATATACAAACGGTATATTAATACGAATATAATCCGATAGGTTATCGCATTTGCGTATTCTTTGGTTGAAAAAGCATGATAAAAGTGATATAATAATTCAAATATATTTTCGCGAAGAAAAAGGAAATGATTGAAAGGATGTGCCGATATGTTGGAAACTTCTTTTGAAAAAAAGTTTGGCAAAGAGGGTTTGACCTTCGACGATGTTCTGCTGATTCCCGCGGAATCCGATATTCTCCCTGCCGATATTGACGTGAAAACCAGATTGGCAAAGGATATTATGCTCAACACCCCGATTATTACTGCGGCGATGGATACCGTTACCGAATTCCGGATGGCGATCGCCATAGCAAGAGAGGGTGGCGTCGGTATCATCCACAAAAACATGTCGATCGCGGATCAGGCGGATCAGGTTGACAAGGTAAAGCGTTCTGAAAACGGCGTTATCGTCAATCCTTTCTTTTTAAGCCCCGAACACTATGTGTTCGACGCCAACGAGCTGATGGGCAAATACCGGATTTCGGGCGTCCCGATCGTGGAGGACGGTAAGCTGGTCGGTATTTTAACCAACCGTGACCTGCGTTTTTTAACCGATTTCAACATCAAGATCAAAGAGGTTATGACCAAAGAAAACTTGGTTACTGCTCCTGTGGGAACGACCCTTTCCGAAGCGCAGGAAATTCTTCGCCGGCATAAAATCGAAAAGCTGCCGTTGGTGGATGAAAACGGGATGCTCAAGGGCTTGATTACCATTAAAGACATCGAAAAAGCGGTGCAGTATCCGAATTCCGCCCGTGACAAAAACGGGCGGTTGCTCTGCGGCGCGGCGATCGGTGTGACAACCGACGTGCTGGATCGTGCGAAAGCGCTGGTTGACGCGCAGGTCGATGTGCTTTGTCTGGATTCGGCACACGGTCACAGCAAGGGAATCCTGGACTGCGTGCGCAAGGTCAAAGAGGCTTTCCCCGACGTTGCGCTGATTGCCGGAAACGTTGCGACGGCGGAAGGCGCTGAGGCGCTTATCAAAGCAGGCGCCGACTGCGTGAAAGTCGGTATCGGCCCCGGCTCCATCTGTACTACCCGTGTGGTATCCGGTATCGGTGTTCCCCAAATTACGGCGGTTTATGACGCTTGCTGTGTGGCGGCAAAATATGACATTCCGGTGATCGCTGACGGCGGTATCAAATACTCCGGCGATATCGTCAAGGCTTTGGCGGCGGGTGCCAGCACCGTTATGCTCGGCAGCTTGCTGGCCGGATGTGAGGAATCTCCGGGTGAGAGCGAAATCTTCCAGGGCAGACGCTTCAAGGTATATCGCGGCATGGGCAGTCTCGGCGCAATGGCGAAGGGCAGCAGCGACCGTTACTTCCAGCAGAACAACAAAAAGCTGGTTCCCGAAGGGGTAGAAGGACGGGTGCCTTACAAAGGAAATGTTTCCGAGTCGGTTTATCAGTTGATAGGCGGCTTGCGTTCCGGTATGGGATACTGCGGCTGTGCCAATATTACCGAGCTGCATGAGAAATCCAGATTTGTCCGGATCACCGGCGCCGGTCTGAAAGAATCTCATCCGCACGACATTTACATCACCAAAGAAGCACCCAACTATTCCGTTCAAGTGTAATTCTCGGTGGATTGAACCTGTATCAATTATACAAAAAGGAAACCTCTGTGCAAAAACTACTTTTAGTAGTAATTGCGCGGAGGTTTTTCATTGCCATTCTATGAGAAAACGCTTGAACATAGCTGGACTTTTCACCGCCTTTATGATATGCTTTGTGGTAGAAGGAACATTCGTGTATCGATTCTGTTTGTATGACGCTAACGCTTTTTAAAGAGGGTATCAGCAATGACAACATTTCG
>JAQXIB010000023.1 GCA_029007575.1 Clostridiales bacterium
CGCCTCTTATTCCTGCTATAATAATCGGCAGAAGCTACCGCCGATTTTGATGCGTATTCCTTTTACGCACACCTCCGCCCAAAGTCGCCCAAATTCCGCTTGAATGTGATTGTCGGGTACATTGCCTACCTTGCCGACAAAACCGCAACAACGGGCGAAATCTTGGCTCACAGGGCGGAAACAAAAAAGACCGCAGGAAATCCTGCAGTCTTCGTTTGACGTGTTCAGTTTACATAGTGAGCGTTGGATCGGATTCTTCCGGTGTGCTCGACAACGTTTCGTTCAGACGGAAATCAATTCCATCAATACAATTTTCATAAACAAATCCTTTGATTTCTTCCATATCGCCAGATTCGTAATAAGAAACCAGCAAATGAGTAAACTCCGGCTGATCTTCAATCGGGACAGAAATGACACCGCAGCCATTTGAAACCATCACTTGATTTGCCGCCAGCATTGCGGTACGCTTGTTGCCGTCAAGAAACATTTGCCTACGCATCAGATAGAGCATCAACGTAATGGCTCGATCGGTCGGTTCCTCAATAGCAAGTATGCCGCTGATTTCTTCTTTTATCTGTGCTTCATTTGGCAGTTCGGGCTTCCATGAAGTACCGCCGATGGACACCGGCACCCTGCGGATAAAGCCTGCACCGATCACCAGGTTATCTCCGCCGACAAGACGATTCAGATAACAAACATAGGCGTAATCTGCTGGGACATCCAGATTTTCCAAAAGAAATTGCCACGCATGTTTCAAATTGTTTACGGCAATAATATCAGAAACCTTGACATTGGGAGCACGCATCCCATTAAAAATGGCTTCGGTATCCGGATAAGTAACACCGAGACCTTCCAATTTAGCGCTTTTCCAAATATAATCGATCAAGTTCCTTTTTGCGGTAAAGATACTTTCTTCCCGCGTCATTTCAAATTTAGCCTTCATGCAATCTTTTACCTTCTTTACATCACATGGTTCATTCCGGATCATTGTTCTCCTGTGCAGGCTCCTGCATAATACCGAGATATTCCTCCAGCCGCTGTTCTTCCAATGAAGCAATCATCTCTGCGAACGGCTTCAGATCACCGCCCACCGCATAGGCTTCCAGTGCTTCAAAGTATGGGAGACGATTTTCCTTGGCGATAGAAACCGGAAGAAAGCCCGCCGCCATCAACTGATAGTTCATAATCATACGCGAGGTGCGTCCGTTGCCGTCAACAAACGGATGAATTTTTACAAACTCCGCATGGGTCCATGCCGCAAGCTCCATCGCATTCATTTCAGCCTTATACGGCAAATCTGCATAAAATCCTTTAACCTGACGATACATTTCGCTTGGTGCCGGAGGCTTATGCTGCGCACCGGAGATGCGCACTTCCACATTGCGATAAATGCCGCCGGGCAATATGTTTTCCATGAGCAGAGCATGAATATCTTTGACGATGTTTTCATCCAACGGCTTTCCCTCGGCAACACATTGTTTGACAAACTGAAAGGCTTTGCTGTGGTTGACAACTTCATAAATCTCGCGCAGCGTTTTACCGCCGACCGAAATACCATCCTCCAGAACTGCTTTGGTCTGAATCAGCGTCAGCGTATTACCCTCTATCGCAGTAGAGTTATGGGTATACTCCACTTCAAAACTTTTATCAAAACTCTGCAACGCCTCTTTTGGAAGATGTTCTCTCATATCGGCAAGCTGTTCTTTTTTTTGACAAAGCATGACATAATCCAAGTCTGCTCACCTCTTTCCTTGCTGTATTTTTACAATAGTATAGCATGATTCCGACAAAAAAGCAATCTGCAGCAAATGGATTATACCATATTTTCGACGCTGTTTTTGTCGCTTTTCGGCTTGACCGTTTTGCCCTCCAGTTTCTGAAAGCAGCACTCGGTATAGGACAAACCGTTTTCCCTTACCACGCGATCGAGCACCAACAGCATATCTGCTTCCCGTAAGCTGACCGGTATGGACAGACTGTCATAACAGAGCCATTCGTCTGAGTCAGGTGCATCCTTAACGAATACATCATAAGCCATCGCCAATCCCGTCGTAGAACGAAACAACACCGCATCAATCCTGACGCAACCGGCCGTTAAGGATGCAACCCGTTGCTCAACAAAATCGTACGGCGGCTGTTTCTTGAGTCGGGCAATCTGCTTTTCTCCCATATATTTTTTGTAGGAATATCCCGCGCCGAGCTTTCTTTTTCCCTTTTTTACATGTTTCAAAGCCTGTCGCCTCCGTTATAAATGCATCTGACCGGAAAAGTAAAAGGGATTGTTTTCATCCGGTTCATCCTGCGACAATTCTTCATCTTCATCATCCTCGCCGGCAATGTCAAACAGCGTTTGCTGCTGCCCCCGGTGAAACTGTTCCTCGTAATATTGCCTTGCGCTGTTCATCACCGCCGCATCCAGCACGTCGGTATCCATCCCGCAATCCTCATACCCCTCATGCACCGTTTGATAATAATAGGGGGACGGCAAGCCGAAATCCATTTTCGGATTCATAATATATACCATTCCGGTGACTTCTTCCCCATCCAGCCGCACCGAAATATCCTGTT
>JAQXIB010000024.1 GCA_029007575.1 Clostridiales bacterium
AGCTTCGGTGTCTGACAGCGGGGAAGAGTTGACGGCAAGGATAAAGGAAATTGTGGAACAGACGAACTGCGGCAAGGTGAATATTATTGCTCATTCCAAGGGCGGACTGGATTGCCGATACGCTGTAAGCTGCTGTGGAGCAGCGCCTTATGTGGCTTCTATCACTACGATCAATACGCCGCACAGAGGATGCGAATTTGCCGATTACCTGCTGGATAAGCTGCCGGAATCTATGCAGCAGCGTATTGCCGGAGCATACAATGCGGCAATGAAAAAGCTTGGGGATCATCATCCGGATTTTATAGCGGCAGTCCGTGATTTGACTGCCGGCAGCTGCTCCGAACGCAATCCAATGATGCCCTATCCCGAAAACATTTATTGTCAAAGTGTTGGCTCCAAACTCAATCATGCTACCAATGGAAAATTTCCGCTGAATTTTACCTATCATCTGGTCAAGTATTTTGACGGACCGAATGACGGCTTGGTGTCCGAAAAATCATTTCGGTGGGGACAGGATTATACTTTTCTGACCGTGAACGGCAAACGTGGTATTTCTCACGGGGATATGATTGACCTGAATCGAGAAAATATTCCGGATTTTGATGTTCGGGAATTTTATGTTCAGTTGGCAGCCGGACTCAAACAAAGAGGGTTGTGATTTGCAGGATTCATACCGACTTGACATGGTGATTCGGTATGAATCTTACAAATGTTTCTATATGTTATATCGTACAGAGGCAATTTCAGAAAATTTTAATAAATATTGGAAAATCGCTTGACGTATTGCGATGGACGTGCTATAATTGATATACCTCTAAAAGGGTTTATTTTTTTGTGCATTTTTTTACACAGAAAAATCGGTGGAGCATTCAAAAGATTCATAAGCGGAGGCTGTTTTTGCTGATACCGGATATGGCGGAATCAGTTCTGTTTATGAATATGGAGAGCGGGAAACCGGACTTTTCGAGGGAGGCAAGAAACAAATCCGTTATGCAGGAGGTGCCGATATGAGGGTAAAGATTACCTTGGCTTGCACAGAGTGCAAACAGCGTAATTACAACACGATGAAGAACAAAAAGAATGATCCTGACAGGCTGGAAATGAACAAGTATTGTCGTTTCTGCAGAAAACACACGCTTCATAAGGAAACGAAATAACGAAAGGTGGTCGATTTTTCATGGCTGAAGCTAAAGCAGAAAAAAAGCCAGGCTTTTTCAAAAAGGTCGCCGCATATTTCAGAGATCTGAAAAGCGAATTCAAAAAAGTCACTTGGCCGACCAAAAAGCAAGTAATCAACAACACGATCGTTGTTTTGGTTACCATTATTATTGCGGGTGTTGTCGTATGGGGACTTGACTCGATTTTAACTTTGTTAATTCGGTTACTTCTCCAAAAAGCTTAATCAGGCGGAGGTATTGCAGATATGTCAGAAACCGCAAAATGGTATGTTGTGCACACTTATTCCGGTTATGAAAATAAAGTGGCGCAAAATATCGAGAAGGTTGTTGAAAATCACAAGCTTCATGACTTGATTGAGGAAATCAAAGTTCCCACCGAAACCGTTGTCGAAGTCAAAGAGGACGGTTCTAAAAAGGAAGTGGAACGAAAAATCTTTCCGGGTTATGTACTCGTAAAGATGATTTTGACCGATGATTCATGGTATGTCGTGCGAAATATTCGCGGCGTTACCGGGTTTGTCGGACCGTCTTCCAAGCCTGTTCCGTTGAGCGATAAAGAGGTAGAAGCTCTTGGCGTGGATACGAAACAAGTAGAGGTAGACTATGTCGCAGGGGATAACGTCAAGGTGGTTGACGGACCGTTAAAAGATTTTATCGGAAAAGTCGAGCTGGTTGACGCTGATAAGAATCTGGTAAAAGTGATCGTGTCCATGTTCGGGCGTGAAACGCCGGTGGAATTGACTTTGGATCAGGTTGTATCCTGCAAAGATTTTTAGAAAACCCATGTCTGTTTTATACGGACGGTCAGATAGATTGAATGCGTTTGCTTCATGAATCTGAAAGTGGGAGGAACAGGCAAAAAAGGACTGTTCCGCCAATTACCACAATTATGGAGGTGCAAACAATGGCTCAAAAGGTAACAGGCTTTATTAAGCTGCAAATACCTGCCGGAAAAGCTACTCCGGCACCGCCGGTCGGTCCTGCATTAGGTCAGCACGGCGTAAAT
>JAQXIB010000025.1 GCA_029007575.1 Clostridiales bacterium
CCTGTGTCGCACCGGATTATTTGCTGGTGGAGAAAGAGGTTAAAGACCAATTATTGACATATATGAAACAGTATATCAGAGATTTTTATTATACTGCGGAGGGATGCTTGTCCGACGATTTTCCGCAGATTATCAATCAGAAACATTGGGCGCGTTTGACCGCCTTGCTTGAAGACGGGACGATCTTCTGCGGCGGTGCGGCTGATGCGCAAACCCGAAAAATCGAGCCAACCATATTGGTGGACGTGCCGCTTGACAGCGCAGTGATGCAGGAGGAAATTTTCGGCCCTGTTTTACCGGTGATCACGTTCTCTGATTTATCAGAAGCAATCGGTTGGATCAACAGTAAGCCAAAGCCGCTTGCTTTGTATTTTTTCAGTACCGATCGAAAGAGAATCAAAACAGTTTTAAGCCACACTTCATCCGGAGGCGGATGTATCAATGATACAATTATGCATGTTTCGTCGGACAAACTGCCTTTCGGAGGAGTAGGCAACAGCGGAATGGGAATTTATCACGGAAAGTATTCTTTTGACACTTTTTCTAATATCAGAAGCGTACTTCACAAATCGCCGAAATGGGAGATCAACTTAAAATATCCGCCTCATGCCGATAATAAAATTTCAAGGTTAAAAAAATTATTGCATTGACGGAAAATTTGTCGAAAGGAATGACAATTAATGGTACAACTTATTATCCGAACGTTCATTAAAAATTATAAAGATGTGGAAAATCATCATGTTCGGGAGGCCTACGGCAAACTGGCCGGCATCGTGGGGATTATCTCCAATATCATCTTGTTTATGATTAAATTTCTGGTCGGTGTTCTGTTTAAAAGTATTTCCGTGACAGCAGATGCTGTTAACAACCTTTCTGACGCGGGGTCTTCCATTATTACGCTGATTGGATTTAAATTGTCGGGAAAGCCTGCCGACGCCAAACATCCGTACGGTCATGCCAGAATGGAATATATTACCGGTTTGGCGGTTTCTTTTATCATTATTCTGTTAGGCGTCCAGTTGGTCCAAACTTCCTTTGACAAGGTGCTGCATCCGGAAGAATCGGTGTTCAGCTATTTGACGATTGCCGTTTTGATTATTTCTATTTTAATGAAGTTATGGCAGGGCATGTTCAATAAAAAAGTCGGAAAAACCATTCATTCCACTGCGCTGGAAGCGACGGCTGCCGACAGTATCAATGACGTGGTTGCGACTTCTGCCGTTTTGCTGAGTACGGTCATCGCCAAATGGACAGGCGTGAATCTGGATGGATACATGGGTATCCTTGTTGCGGTATTTATTTTGGTGTCCGGTGTTAAAATGATCGGGGAAACAATTAATCCTTTGCTGGGAATGGCGCCCGATCAGGAAATGGTAGATCAGATTTACAAAAAGATCATGAGCTATGATACGGTATTGGGCATCCATGATCTTGTGGTGCATAATTACGGACCGCAGCGGTGCTTTGCCTCGGTACACGTGGAGGTGCCGGCAAGCCAGGATATTTTGGTCAGCCACGATATCATTGACAACATCGAACGTGACTTCGCAAAAGACATGGATATTCACCTGGTCGTTCATCTTGATCCGATTGTTACCGATGATGAAACGACGAATTTGCTGAGAGCGCAGGTGAAACATATCGTGAAAGATATTTCTCCGGATTTATCCATACACGATTTTCGTGCTGTGATTGGTGTTTCCCATACAAATCTGATCTTTGATGTTTGCGTTCCGTTTTCGGTCAAGATGAGTGATGCGGAAATAACAAGCCTTATTTCCCAAAAAGTGAAAGAAATCGATCCTACTTATTATACCGTGATCGTGGTTGACCGGAGTTACACCGCACAACAATAAAAATGAATTGTTTATATTTCGTTCTTGTAATATACATAGAACTGTCGTATAATGAAAACAGAATACACTTTTCGGAAAAAATTGCCGTAGAGTCAACATACTGTTTTGTGAGCAGTGGATACGATAATATTGACATGTTAGAAGATTATAGAAGGGTTGTCTGAAACAAGATGAAAGAAAAGTCAATTTTTAAGATGGTATTATCTTCATATGGAAATATGCTTTTAGGCGGTATTTTATGTTTTTTTGTAGCGGTTTCTTTATCAATGCTGAATTTTTTGCCAATGGCCTTGATTAATATTTTATTGTTTATTTTTTTGATTCCGCTTTATTCCATGCTGATTTATTCCCCGATTTGGACCGAAGCCGACCGCAATCGGAATATGGTTCAATTCGGTCATTTGGAGGAAGATAAATTCAAAGGTCTGAAAATCGGTATCTTTTTAATTATTCCTTATCTGATTGCCAATCTCATTCTTACCTTGTCTTGGTGTAAAGTGATGCCGGACATTTATCCGTTTTATAAAATATTTAATTCTCATCTTTGGCCGCTGTTGAATATTCTGAATTTTAACGCAAGCGTCGGAAAGATGAATCTCTTTTCGATCATCATATGCTGGCTGACCTCTTTTTATCCGTTAGTTGTGGCGGTATTGGCTTATTTCTTAGGCTTTAAAGGCATCTCTGTCAGCGAAAAACTGATTTACAAAAACAAACCCCGCAAAAAAAGAAGATATTAATACGGTTTGTTATCAAACCGCAAATGTACCCAAATAACCTCCTGCAAGATGTGCGTGCAGGAGGTTATTCCTTTTTATCCTATGCTGTTGTGGATCTGTACAGCCCATTCAGTTAGTAACGGCTAACCGAATGGGCAAATTGCTGAAATTTTGGTTTATCTCTATATTTTTCAGCAGAGTTATTGACAAAAGAGCTTATATGAAGTACGATATATAAGGTTAGTCAAACCTAACTATATATTTTCCATCATAGGTTAGTGATTACTAACCTATGATGGATACCAACTTGTGAAACAGTTAAAGTTATTCCGTTTCATAGAACAAAATGAAAAAAAGGCGGTCAAACCATGATGATCAATAAGCGCTTGATCGGTACGGTCAGCGAAAGTAAGAAATATATAGCGGCTAATGTTGTTTTACAATGGAGTTCTCTTGCAGCTAATATCGTCTTGATGTTCTGCATTGCTGTACTATTGCAGCATTTGTTCGACAAGACGGCGCAAGCAAAAGACTTTATTGTGACGGCAGTCATCGCCTTACTAGCAGTGTCCGTTCGCTTTGCTTGTACGGTGGGAGCGGCTAGAATGGGCTATCTTTCTTCTAAGACGGTAAAAAGAAAACTGCGGGGCAGGATTTATGAAAAGCTGCTGCGGTTGGGAACGTCTTATCATGAGCAGGTAAAGACTTCGGAGCTAGTGCAGGTGGCGGTGGAAGGCGTGGATCAGTTGGAAACCTATTTCGGCGCCTATTTGCCTCAGTTTTTCTATGCAATGCTTGCACCTTTGACATTGTTTCTCATACTGAGCTTTATCAGCTTCCCGGCGGCAATCGTATTGCTTGTCTGTGTGCCGCTGATTCCGATTGCGATTGCTGCGGTGCAGACGTGGGCGAAGAAGTTGCTTGCCAAATATTGGGGACAATATACGGCGTTAGGCGACACGTTCCTAGAAAATTTGCAGGGACTTACTACCCTTAAAATTTATCAGGCGGACGGATTTAAAAATGAGGAAATGAACCGTGAATCCGAAAAATTTCGTAAAATCACCATGAAAGTGCTGACGATGCAGCTTAATTCTATTTCGATCATGGATCTGATTGCGTATGGCGGTGCGGCTCTTGGCGTGATTATGGCAACGACACAGTACGGCATGGGAAAGGTTTCGCTTGCGGGATGCCTGCTGATCATTCTTTTATCGGCTGACTTTTTTATCCCCATGCGGCAGCTCGGCAGCTTCTTTCATATCGCGATGAACGGCATGGCTGCGAGTGACAAGATTTTCCATCTGCTCGACCTGCCCGAATATCAGCAGAGTAATCTACAGAAATGTCCCGACGAATACAGTATTGCTTGTTCCGGGCTGCGCTTTTGTTATGAGGCAGAGCGAGAGATTCTGCATGGTGTTGATCTTTCTTTCCCGCAGGGCAGTTTTACCGCTTTGGTAGGCGAAAGCGGCTGCGGCAAGTCTACTGTTGCCGCTATTCTGACAGGTAAAAACAAAAATTATACCGGTTCGGTAACGATCGGCGGGGTGGAGCTTAAAAACATTTCGGAAAATGATCTGCTGAAGAATATAACCTATATCGGACATGACAGTTATTTGTTCTGCGGGACAGTGCGGGACAATCTGCTGATGGGCAAGCCTGAGGTGTCGGACGAAGAACTTTGGACGATGCTGGAACGCGTTAATCTTGCCGATTTTTTAAAAGGCGAGCAGGGATTGGACACGCCGCTGACGGAGCGTGCTTCCAATCTTTCGGGCGGGCAGCGGCAACGGTTGGCTTTGGCACGGGCACTGCTGCATGACAGTCCGGTTTATATTATTGATGAGGCAACTTCCAATATTGATGTGGAAAGTGAAAACGATATTATGTTACAAATCAATGCATTGGCAGGAATCAAGACGGTGATTCTGATTTCACATCGACTGGCAAATGTGGCTCAGGCCGACCGTATTTATGTGTTGGACGGAGGCAGCATAGCAGAGAGCGGAACACATAACGAGCTGTTGTTGTACAATCGGAAATATGCGAGCCTGTGGAAGATACAGCAAGATTTGGAACAGTACGGCAAGGAGTGTGTGTCGGTATGAAAAGTAGAAGCAATTTGAATATTATGCTGCGCCTGATTGGACTTGTGGCACCCCTGTCAGGATTTATGCTGCTTGCGGTTTTGATGGGACTGGTCGGGCATTTATGCGCCGCATTTATCACTATTTTCGGCGGGTACGGGGTGCTCAGCTTCATCGATGACCATGCGGTATTCCGTTTGTCGGCGGTTTTTGTCGCTGTGGGGGTGTTTGCACTGCTTCGGGGTGTTTTTCGGTACGCGGAGCAAGCCTGCAATCACTTTATCGCCTTTAAACTGCTGGCATTAATTCGTAATAAAGTGTTTCAGGCACTGCGTCGGCTTTGTCCCGCCAAGCTGGATGGACGAGGCAAAGGAGATTTGATCTCTGTCATTACTTCGGACATTGAACTATTAGAGGTGTTCTATGCGCATACTATTTCTCCGGCGGCAATCGCCTTTCTGTTTACGGTTATCATGACTCTGTTTATCGGTAGCTATCATTGGCTATTGGGCGTAATTGCGCTAATCGCTTATTTGATGATCGGTATTGCAATCCCGATGGTGACTTCCCGTTTGAGCGGAGACAGTGGGATGCAATTTCGGATGCGATCGGGAAATTTAAGCAGCTTTGTACTGGACAGCCTGCGCGGACTTTCGGAAACGCTGCAATACGGACAAGGGCCTGATCGCCTTGCCAAGATGCAGGAACAAACGGAGATGCTGGCGAAAGAGGAAGCGCGGATGAAACGCGTTTCCGGGCGCAATATGGCAGTTACGAATACGATGATTTTACTTTTTGATCTTGTGATGCTGTTTATTGCCGCTTGGCTGTATCAAAACGGTTCGGTTGGATTTGACGGCGTACTGATTCCGGTGATGGCTTTGATGAGCTCATTTGGCCCTGCGGTAGCATTGGCAAATCTCGGCAGTACGCTACAGAACACGTTTGCTTCCGGAAACCGTGTGCTGGATATTTTGGAGGAAGAACCGGCGGTAGCAGAAGTGACCGATGGAAAAGAAATCATTTTTGACGGAGCTGCGGCGGAACACGTTACTTTTTCTTACGATACTGAGAAGATTCTGTCCGATGTATCGGTACGGATTCCGGAGCATTCGGTGGTGGGCATTGTCGGGAAAAGCGGCAGCGGAAAATCTACGCTGCTAAAACTATTTATGCGGTTTTGGAATGTGCAGCAGGGCAGTGTGGAGCTGTCCGGTACGCCGATTGGCGAAATCAATACGGGAAATTTGCGGGACACGGAAAGCTTTATGACACAGGAAACCTATTTGTTCCATGACAGTATCGCCAACAACCTGCGGATCGCCAAATTGGATGCCGCGCAGGAGCAAATCGAGCAGGCCTGTCGCAAAGCATCGGTACATGACTTTATTCTCAGCCTGCCGCAAGGTTATGACACGCCGGTCGGCGAGCTGGGTGATACGCTTTCGGGCGGCGAACGGCAGCGGATCGGGTTGGCAAGAGCGTTTTTACATGACGCACCGCTGATGCTTCTGGACGAGCCGACCAGCAATCTGGACAGCTTAAATGAGGCTATGATCCTGAAATCGCTTCGGGAAGAACGCAACGGTAAGACGGTGGTGCTGGTGTCTCATCGGGCATCTACCATGCGGATTGCAGATGAGGTTTATTCCGTAGAACATGGGAGAGTGAACTGATGTCGAAGGTAAAGGACAAACGGGAAAGAGAAAAGAAAATTGTTGCTGACATGATTGCCCTTTACTGCCAAAAAAAGCACCGTCACAAGCATATCCTATGTACTGAATGCGCACAGTTGAGAGAATACGCGGAGCAGAGAAGTGATCGGTGTCCGTTTATGGAAACCAAGACGTTTTGCAGCAATTGCAAAGTGCATTGTTACAAGCCCGAGATGCGGGAAAAGATACGGCAGGTGATGCGCTTTGCCGGACCGCGAATGCTCATGTATCATCCGATTGCGGCAGTGCGTCATCTTCTGGAAAGCAGAAAAGAAAAACGGAGGTTGCTTGAACATGAAATTTAAAAAAGTCTTATTTGTGGTGTTAGGTTGCATCGGCGTCGGGCTTGGCGCCGTCGGTGCCGTGCTGCCGCTGATCCCGGCGTTTCCGTTTTTGCTGTTGGCGGCTTTCAGCTTTGCCAAAAGCTCCGAACGGCTGCATCACTGGTTTATCAGCACCAAATTATATAAAAATAATCTGGAAAGTTATCTGAAAGGAAAGGGAATGACATGGAAGACTAAAATTCGTGTCATGCTGACCGTGACCGTGCTGATGGCTATCGGGTTTGTCATGATGAGCCGTGTCCCGATCGGCAGAATCGTGTTGTTCTGTGTTTGGGTATTCCACATTCTTTATTTTATTTTCGGGGTCAAAACGCTGAAGGTAGAGCAAAACACCGATGGCCAAAATGCGACCGAAGCAAAATTACCGGAATACAGTATTTGCAGAAAAATAAAGATAAAGGGAATGCAATGCGAAAACTGTGCAAGACGGTTGGAGGGCGCTTTTCATGAAACCGGCTGCATGAAAGCACAGGTGGATTACTCGACGCAAACGGCTACTGTGTATCTGGAGAAAGCGCTGAACAATGTTTCATTAATGCAAATTGTCCATCGTGCGGGGTACATAGCGGAACACATTTGGGAGCCTGCCGCATAAAAAGAGGATCGGTAGTTCGGATTTCGTTGCTTTCTTGGAATGTTCGGATAAATATCTTGACAAGCGTCTGACAAATGATTAAAATAAAGAAGAATCATTACAGTGTATGTGTCAAAGCATACTGAAAAGGGAATACGGTGCGAATCCGTAACAGTCACGCTGCTGTGTGGTGGACGAAAGCTGATGATGCCACTGGAGGGAATCCTTTGGGAAGGCGAGTGAGTAGGTGGAAACCGAGTCAGAATATCTGCTGTAATATACAGATAAAGCGCATCCTTTCGGCTGAAAAGGACATCTGTACCTTAAATTATGTGTCTATTGAAAAACAAGATTCTTTTGTCGTATGATTATTTTGATACGGTTTTTTCTCGCTTGTTTATCATCACTGTTATTTGCAGGTAAGTAGATGAATTTTTCGGATTGTCGGAAGGCAATCCGTTTTTTATTTGGCAGAAGAAACAGAATACGAGGAGAAAGCGGTATGATTGTTTTAATCATCGGCGGCTCCGCCAGCGGAAAATCGGAATTTGCAGAAAGCATCTGCACTGTGGCAGGAGGGCAGGTAGCCTATGTCGCTACCATGCAGCCTTTCGGAAAAGATGCTCAGTACCGCATTGCGCGGCATTTAAAGCTGCGAGAGGGCAAGGGCTTTCTGACGGTTGAGCAGTATACCGATATTGCCAAACTGCGGGATCACTTGGGTGATCGCGCGCAAACGCTGTTGATCGAGTGTATGTCGAATTTATGCGCCAATGAGATGTTTTCGCCCGAGGGAATCGGTGCTAATGCGGGGGAATGGATCGCCGCAGGCGTGGACAAATTAAGCGGGTATTATCGGAATATTGTGATCGTTACCAACGAAGTGTTTTCGGACGGAGTGCAGTATGACAGCGAAACCATGCGCTATCTTGAACAGTTGGGCAAGCTGAATCAATTGCTGGCGAAACGTGCGGACGGCGTGGTGGAAGTTTTTTATGGGATTCCCCTGATTTTGAAAGACAAAAGCGGCTGGCTGCAACAGATGCTCGCAAAAGATTAGACTTAATTGACGGCAATACAGATCAAATTTACAAAGACAGGAAGATGGGTATGAAAAAATTGATGCGCAGCTTTGCGATATGTTTTTCTATGTATTCGCGGATACCGATGCCCCGCACCGAGTGGGAGAAAGACAGCATGCGCTATGTGTTTTGCTTTTTTCCGCTGATCGGACTGGTGATCGGGATTTTACAAGCGGGATGGTTTTGGGCGGCAGAACATTTTGCCGTTCCATCGCTTTTATATGCGGCAGTTGCATCGGTGTTGCCGATATTGATTACCGGAGGCATCCATTTGGACGGGTACATGGATACTTGCGATGCTCTTTTTTCTTACGGTGATCGGGACAAGAAACTAGAAATTATGAAGGATCCGCACACAGGCGCTTTTGCAGTGATCTATTGCGGTGTGTATCTGCTGCTTTTAGCGGGCTTTTTTGCAGGGCTGTATCAAGCGGGCTCTTGGATGAAGATGGCCGTTGTGGGAGTCGGTTATTTGCTCAGCAGGACAGTATGCGGTTTGGCGATAGTCTGGATGCCCTGCGCAAAAAATTCCGGCTTGGCGCATCTGTTCCAAAACAATGCAGACCGCAAGACGGCGAAAATCGCCTTGACGATCTGGTTTGTCGGATCGCTTTGCTTATTGGGAATTCTGTCTTTGCAAACAGCGCTGTTTGCCGTATCGTTCATCGGTCTTGCAGTGATTGCCTTCATTTCCATGACGAAAAAACAGATTGGCGGGATTACCGGGGATTTAGCCGGATTTTTGCTGCAAATATGCGAGCTGCTTATTGTGCTGGCAGCGATGATATAGAAAGAGTGGAACAAATGACGATATTGATTACCGGAGGAGCTTGTCAGGGAAAGCGGGCATACGCGGAAGAAAAATTTTCCCTTGCGCCGGAGGAAATTTTGCCGGCGGATTCTGAACAGATTACGGAAGGAATACGATGCATCGATGCATTGCATTTGCGTGTGAAAGCGCTGATAGAGACAGAATGCGATCGGGAAGCAGCTCTGGACAGACTGTTTGCATTGTGCAAGGATAAGATCGTCATTTGTGACGATATTTTTTGCGGTATCGTTCCGTTGGAGCCTGCGATGCGGGAATGGCGGGAAGATACCGGACGGCTGCTTTGCCGGATTGCAAAGCAGGCGGATTGTGTGATTCGAATGCAATGCGGTTTGGCGCAGACGATCAAGGGCAATCTTTGAGAATCCCGTGATTTCCATTAAAGGAATGATATGAACATGAGAACTATCAGCTTGATTCGGCACGCCAAAACGCAAGGCAACTTGGAACGGAGATATATCGGAAGAACCGATGAGCTTTTATGCTGTGAGGGGCGCACCACATTGAAAAGGATGATTGACGCATCGGCTTATCCCGCTGTCGAGCTTGTATTTTCCAGCCCGATGAAACGCTGTGTCGAAACGGCCGCTCTGATTTATCCGGAATCCAAGCCTCATGTGATTCCTGGCTTGCGGGAATGTGATTTCGGGGATTTTGAGGGCAAGACCTATGAAGAACTGCGTGACGATCCGGCTTATCAGCGCTTTTTGGATAGCGGCGGAAGTGGCTTGATCCCAAACGGAGAATCGACGGAAAACTATAAGCAACGATGCTTGGCAGCTTTTGCCGAGGTTTTGCATGATATCGAAGCGGCAAACGCAGAGCAGGCAGCCGTGATTTGCCACGGCGGTACGATTATGTCGATTCTGGAAGCCTATCATCAGGAAAAAAAGGCTTTTTATGATTATCAGGTAGAAAATTGCGGTGGCTATATCGGTACGTTTGATGAGCGCAAGCAGTTGTTTGTCTCATTGCACAGGATATCAATCCGTTGAGAATCCTTTACAATCGTATTCGTTTTGGATTGACTGCAGTCAAGTGTGAAAGGGGCAGACAAATGACAACGGCAGGAGTTATTGTGATAGCTTTTCTGTTAGATGCGATTTTCGGGGATCCTTATTGCATTCCGCATCCGATCTGTTTGATCGGAAAACTGATTGCAAAAGGGGAAAAAGCGCTTCGGAAAGTCTTTTACGGCTCAGAAAAGAAAGAATGTATCGGCGGTATGCTGCTTAGCATCGGCGTGATACTGATCAGCTTTTTGGTGCCTGCGGCGATTATATGGGGACTGAGCAAGATTCACTGGAGCATGGCGGTATTGCTTCAGATATGGTTT
Organism: Clostridiales bacterium; assembly: GCA_029007575.1. GTDB lineage: Bacteria > Bacillota > Clostridia > Oscillospirales > Ruminococcaceae > HGM13222. The sequence goes on from JAQXIB010000025.1 coordinate 10,546, forward strand.
TGCTTTCAGATTTTTGCGGCGAAATCCCTGAAAAAGGAAAGCATGAAGGTTTATTCCGCTTTGAAAGCGCAAAATCTTCCGGAAGCACGAAAATATCTTTCCTATATTGTAGGCAGAGATACAGAATCGCTTTTGGAAGAAGCGGTCGCGAAGGCCGCAGTGGAGACCGTGGCGGAAAACACTTCCGACGGTGTAATCGCCCCCTTATTCTTTATGGCAATCGGAGGCGCGCCGCTGGCGTTTGCATATAAAGCGGTAAATACGCTGGATTCCATGATCGGCTATAAAAATGAGCAGTATCTTTATTTCGGGCGGTTCGCGGCAAAGCTGGATGATGTATGCAACTATATTCCGGCACGGCTTAGCGGCATTTTGATGATAGCAGCGGCTTTTGTGACCGGGTTTGACGGTAAATCAGCCGCACGGATTTACCGTCGGGACAGACGCAAGCACGCAAGTCCAAACAGTGCGCAAACCGAGAGCGTCTGCGCAGGAGCATTACATATTCAATTAGCGGGTAACGCTTCTTATTTTGGAAAACTATATCACAAGCCGACGATCGGCGATGAAATCCGTCATACCGAAGCGGAGGATATCCGATGCGCCAACCGCCTGATGTATGGCACGTCGATCATCGGCGTGATACTGCTTTCGGCTTTGCGGATGACGGCGGAAGTATTGATTCTTATTTTGTGTTAACGGAGGGATCGGCTGAAAAATGATAACCTACGGTCATGGCGGAGATATTTATGGTTATTCGGGTACCGGCAGAACAGTATTGGATTTTTCCTCCAATATCAATCCGCTGGGGTTGCCGCCGACAGCAAAAAACGCATTGCAGCATTCGGAGGCGGCCTGTATCGCATATCCTGATCCTTATTGCAGAGCAGTGTCGGAGAAAATTGCGGAGTATGAAAGCGTACCGGTTGAATCGGTGCTTTGCGGTAATGGCGCGGCGGATCTGATCTATCGGATCGCATACGGTTTAAAGCCGAAGAAAGCGCTGGTGCTTGCGCCGACCTTTTCAGAGTACGAGCAGGCGATCAGGCAGTCGGGAGGCGCAGTATTTTATCATGTTTTACGGGAAGAAAATGAATTTGTGCCGGAGCAGGACTTTTTACAAACGCTTGACCGCGTACAGCCGGATATTGTTTTCCTCTGCAATCCCAATAATCCGACCGGAAAAACGATCCTGAAAGAGATAATGGCGGAAACGGCAACATGGTGTCGGGATCATAATGCGGTACTGGTGGCGGATGAGTGCTTTCTGGATTTTGTTTGTCAGGGAGAAGCACTCTCAATGATCAAAGAAACTGACAACAATCCGAATATCATCGTATTGAAGGCGTTTACCAAGTTTTTTGCTATGGCAGGCTTGCGATTGGGATATTTGATTTGCAGCAATGCGGCATTGCGGGAGAAGATTTGGCAGGCCGGTCAGCCGTGGAGCGTTTCCGGAATCGCCCAGTTATGCGGTACTGCGGCGCTGTGCGATGACATGTACATTGCGCAAACGAAAACGATGATTCCGCGGCTGCGCGAAGAACTGCAGGCAGAATTGGAAAAACTGCCGCTGCGGGTATATAGCGGTACTGCGAATTATCTCCTGTTTCGTACTGCTATCACTCATCTGGATCAAAAAACAGCGCGGCAGGATATTTTAATACGAAATTGTGCTAATTATCATGGATTAGGAGAGGGCTATTATCGCGTGGCAGTAAAGTCCACGGAGGATAACCAGAAGCTGATCTCTGCTTTGCGGGCCATCGTGGTAGATAATGGCTAAGCCAATGATGAGCTTTGACAGGTGCTATAAGGAATCATCGGATGTTGTTAAACGGCTATCAAATAAAAATAAAAGGAGTTGTGGGATAAATGTTTGATTTGGAAGAGATCAAAAGACAATTGCAGCCATTGGATGAGGCAGCGTATCAAGCCGCGGCGGAACGTCAGAGTCAGTTGCTGAAGCCAGAGGGGAGCTTGGGATTGCTGGAAGATATCAGCATCCAAATGGCGGGTATTACCGGAAAAGTAAAAAATCGCATCGATAAAAAAATCCTCTTTTTGTTCGGGGCGGACAACGGCGTATATGAAGAGGGAATCGCTTCTGCTCCGCAGGAGTTTACCCATATGCTGATGAGTCATTATGCCGGTGCGGCAAAATGCGGGATCAATGTGATCTGCGAAGCGAATCAGGTGGATTTGATCCTGGTCGATATGGGAATCATCGGCGCATTTGCGGAGAAAAACATTGAGAATCACAAGCTGATGAACGGCACCCGCAATTTTGCAAAGGAGCCTGCTATGAGTCGTGAAACGGCGTTACAGGCCATGGAGATCGGTTTTAACTATGCCGGATATGCCAAAGATAACGGTTATGACATTATCGGCAACGGTGAAGTGGGAATGGGAAACACGACCACTGCGGCGGCCTGTGTGATGGCGGCCATGCATATTTCTGATCCGGAATTGGCAGTCGGCTTGGGTGCGGGCTTGACCGAGGAGGCCTTTGCCGGAAAAAAGCAGGTCATTGCCGATGCTCTGAAAAAACATCAGCCTGATTCAAACGACGTGGTAGACATTCTCAGTAAGGTGGGCGGATTGGATATTGCGGCAATGACAGGATTGTACATCGGAGCGGCTTATTACAGAATCCCCATCGTGATCGACGGAGTGATTTCGATCGCCGCGGCTCTGTTGGCCTATCGCTTTCATCCACTGACAAGGGAATACATGTTTGCTTCTCATGTATCTAAAGAGCCTGCTTACCGGCTCGCCGCGGGAGAATTGAAACTGCATCCGATGCTCCAGCTTGATATGCGTCTCGGAGAAGGAACCGGCTGTCCGATTGCGATGCGGGTGATCGATACTGCGTTGGCAGTGATGAGGGACATGAACACGTTCGCGGATGTTGCAGCCGATGATGAGTATCGGGAAGATTTGCAGGTAGACAATTCACGCGGAGATTAACAATGTTTTATGGTGAATAATTATCTTTCGCAGTAATTTGTTATTTTATTGAGAGTTTGTATTGACTTTACATGGCAAATGTGATATTGTTATATTTGTTTGAAAAGTTGCTGTCGGCAGCTTTTGAAATCATTATTCGGCAAAGTCCGATATTATCAAAATTGAACAGAAGATTACGGTGTGTGCGTAACAGCACACTGAAAAGGGAATGCGGTGAGAATCCGCAACAGTCACGCTGCTGTAAGGTGGACGAAAACCCAATTATGTCACTGAAGTGTATTGCTTTGGGAAGGCGGGTGAGTAGGTGGAAACCAAGTCAGAATATCTGCCGTAATTACAGACAATGTTTGTCCTTTCGGCAGAAGAGGATGTCTGATCTTTAGGGTGCTTCCTATTGAAAACAAATGTATTTTCTGCCTTTACGGATTTTCCGTAAAGGCTTTTTTATACTTGTTTCCGGTATTTTACCCTTTCCGTAAAACAGATACCACAGAGCGTCGGAGAACGACTTGTGTTTTCTGTTCGAACTTTCAGGAGGAGAAGGTCAATGGGTAAAAAGTTATGTGCTTTGGCAGTCGCGCTGACGATTGCCGCATCCTCACTCATCACTGCGTGGGCAGGGGACGTCAACACAACAGAAAGCAAAGCAGAGGAAAGCACACTGCATTGGAGTCAGTTCTTAGGCAATGAGGGGTTACAGGGTGTTTCTGACGCCAAAACACCTCGCACAGCGGAGGAACTGGAAGTAAAATGGACCAAACAAACCGGTACAGGCTGGAATGATGTTCCCGGCACGCCGATCATTGTAGGCAATTATGTTTATTGCTACAGCTCTCAATATTTGCACAAATATGATTTGATTACGGGAGAAGAACTTGCAAAAGCCCAAGTTTTCGGGAAGTCCACCAATCAGTTTTTCATCAATCTTTGTTATGGCGACGGAAAAATTTTCGTTCCGGTAAAAACAAATAATATGGAAGACGGCACTGAAGTCAAAAAATCTCACCTGCGCGTTTTTGACGCCGATACATTGGAACAGCTTTATATTACGGAGGATATAACGACGGGTGATATGCAAACACCGGTTATGTATCATGACGGTTATGTAGTATTCGGAGGATATTTCAGAAACAGCTATTATGCTTGCTTTAGTACAGAGGATGAAGATCCTTCCAGTTCCAACGAAGTGAAACAAGCTGTTTGGTCGGTACAATCCACCAATACAAAAGGATTTTGTTGGAACGGCGCTGCTTTTGTCGGTGATTGTATTTATTTTGCCGACAATGGTTACAGGGATTCCAGTACAGTTTGGACGATAAAATATAAAACCGGAGAAATTGTAGATAGTTTTAAGATGTCCACCGGTTATGATTCCAAGTCTACTATTATCTATAATGATAAAAACAACCGAATCTATATTCCTTGCAACAACAGTGACGGCGGAGCTTCTGTTTTGGCTTATGAGGTGAATGCCGACGGAAAGCTGAATCAGAAAACTGTGAAAGAATGGAAGTCCGATACATCGGGCGGCGGTACGCAGTCCACACCGGTGATTTACAATAACCGTCTTTATATTGCCGGCGGTGGTGGTACGATGGGCTCCGGCGAGCCGTTCCATGTGATTGATGCCAATACCATGCAGGAAATTTATAAAATCGACGGCATGATCTCAAAAGGCTCTGCGGCCGTCAGCACAGCTTATGCTACCAAAGAAAACGGTAATCAGGTATATATCTATATGGTGCCCTATGACTGTACCAAAGAAAACAATTTCTGGATCATCTCCGATAAGGAAGGACAGATCGAGCCGCAATACGAAACAGCGACCGTAGGAAGCGACTATTGCTCTCAAAGTGTCGCGATCGCGTCTAACGGATATCTGGTTTGGTATCAAGACGATAAGAATTTATATGTTTGCGGCAGAAAAGATTCCGACACTGCCTCCGCTTTAACCGGCGATGATGTGAACGCGCAAATCGCACGTCAGGCAGATCCCGCCGATTTCGGATATTATAATAAGGTGGAAATTGCCCGTATCGAGGAACGGTATGATGCTTTAAGTGATACCGAAAAAGCGAAAGTAACAGAATATCATAAATTGTTAGAAATTAAAAAGGTCATGCAGTATGACGGTGCCAATGCAATAGAACGCCTGAATACCGGCATTGCTGCTTTGCCGGAGACTGTTACATTGGAAAACAAGGAAATGGTACAGACGCTTCTGAATGTTTACAACAAGCTGTCGGATGCTGAGAAAGCAGGGCTTGTCAATGCTGATAAACTGATTGCTGCAGATCAAACGATTCAGAAGTTGGAAACAGAACAGAAAATTGCCGCATTAAAGCAGGAGATCGAGGCGCTTCCGTCTGTTGACAAATTGACTTCTGCGAATAGCGTTGTAGTTAAAAACTTGGTAAGCCGTTATCTCGCTTTGGATACCGAAAGCCAGAAAAAGGCGGATGCTGACGGTGTGTTGCTAGTAGCAGAGGCCAGAATCGCCGCGATTGAGAAGCAGATGAGTGATCTACAAGCACTCATTCGGGAAAAATTGGAGGGCAAGAAAGTAACGCTCGATTCTGCGGCAGATGTAAAAGCAATCGACAAAGCAATGGAAGGATTGGCTACTTCAGATATTGCGCTGATTACCGAAGTGGAACAATATTTGAGTCCGGCCAAGGTCGACTTGGTCAATTTGATGACTGAAAAACTCATTGATCTGACTGTTACCAAAGATAATTTGGAAGAAACCAAATCGTTGCTGGAGGATATTGCTTATTTCTATCAGGGCATTTTAGAAGCAGATACCAAATATGTGAAAAATTATGAGCAAGTCGCGCTGGTCCAGAAAGCCGTAGACCTTCTGGAAGCTGAGTTGAATATTCCGCAATCGGGAGTCGAACTGCCGTGGAGTATCATGGGAGTATTGATGTTTTCCGGAATTGCTGTTATGATAATAAATAGACGTCGTAAAAGCAGATAATTTCTGCCGGACAATCCACAATTTGATTTCTTTTCTTTGAGATTAAGCGGGCGGCATTGCCGTCCGCTTGATGTGGTTTTTGCAAAACAGAAAAAACACCTGTTTTATTTTGAAACTTCCGGTAATGATTGCCGTGATAATAAAGTTGTTATATGAATAAGAAAAAAAATCCCTTTTCCGAGCGTACTTTATTCCATTCACGATCAGAAAGCAGTGATAAACAGATTATGAATACCATTCAAAAACGTCGCATCAGAAAGATTGTTCTATGTTCTGCTGTGGGCATCTTGATATTGGGTGTTGTCTTGAAACTGACCATTGAGCCGGCTGATTATTATAAAAGCCTATATTCACAAGCTGAAAAAGCAGAAAAAATGGTTGATAAAGCGGTATTGGGAAATGACAACGGTCAGTATTCGGAATATACCGTTTCTTCCTTTTCAGAGCAGGTGGAAAAGGCGAAACAAACGGCAACTGAGAAAACACTGAAATACAGCAAAATTAAGGTTTATTATCAGGATTTTCGGGAAGAATTAAAGGCATTTAAAAAGGCTGCGAACAACAACTGTCTTTCTGAGCAGGAAGTGGCATCTCTTCGGGAAGAGGGAAAAAGCTTTGAAAAAACGGTACAATTATCAGAGGGACGATCACTGAAATGGTGTTTTAACGGTAAGGCGGTCAAGAATCCTGCGCCGGTGAATCTGGAAGTAAAACCGGATTCTCTTTATCAGCAGGAATTTGAATATTTTGCCAAGGACTTTGGCACGACGGGAAGTACGATCGCTTTTTTACATAACGGCGCCTTGCCCTGCACCGCTACGGTTACCTTGTCATATCAAACCGATCTGAAGGATTTACAGGTGTATCGTTATGACGGTCAAACGCGAAAAATAGGACATTTGATTCGAGCCGAAGCTTCGGATAACCACATTTCGTTCCCGATCTCGGAAGGCGGCGTTTATTTTATTTTAGAGATCTCGGCAGAAAATGCGCAAAATGCCGATAAAAATCCGAATGAAGTGGTGATTGACGCAGTCACGCAAGCCAATCAGCAAAAGGAAAACGAGAAGACGCAAAGCTCCTCCGATATGACTGCACAGACAAAGAGCGAAGCGGATCGCTCCTTTGCGCTGACTGCTTCAGCAAGTGCATCTGCTCCTTTCGTTTCTTCGGAAAAAACTGCCGCAAAAAAATACTGCACGGTGGAAATTCGATGTGATACGGTGGTTGATACCGGAAAATTGACCAATCAGGCGGTGGCAAAATACATTCCGAAGGACGGAGTCATATTAGCGGAAACCAAGATGGAAATCGCTGAGGGGGAAACTGCTTTTGAGGTACTCAAACGGGTCACCAGAGAAGAAGGTATTCAGATGGAATTTCGAAGCGATCCGCTTTACAGCGGTGCCTATATCGAGGGAATCAATCATCTTTATGAATTGGACGGCGGCAGTGGCTCCGGTTGGATGTATAAAGTAAACGGTTGGTTTCCGAATTATGGATGCAGTCAGTACAAACTGAAAGACGGAGACAAAATGGTATGGTGTTACACCTGCAACATCGGAAAAGATGTTGGTGACCAATACTATGATACCCATCCGGACGCTAATCCGGAATATTCCTAAACGATAGGAGATACGCTGATGAAAAGCCGATATATCGGATTGGGAGAGGACAGCAACTTCGCTTCTTTTCATCCGATCGTTACCTTTGTTTATTTTTGCGCTGTCATTATCATATCCATGTTTTCTATGAGTCCGGTATTTTTGCTGATGACCTTTGCTGTCGGATTCAGCTATTCCATTGTGCTGGGTGGTTGGAAAGCTGTTCGGTTCAACCTGATTTTTGCCGTTCCCGTCCTGCTGCTCACCATGATCATCAATCCGCTTTCCAATCACCGCGGGGTGACCGTGCTGTTTTATCTGAACGGTAACGCCATTACATTGGAAGCAATCATTTACGGCCTTGCCTCTGCCGCAATGCTGGTGAGCGTTGTGATGTGGTTTTCCTGCTTTAACAAGATCATGACCTCGGATAAGATCATTTATTTGTTCGGTCGGGTGATTCCGGTGATTGCTTTGCTGTTATCGATGTGTTTCCGGTTTATTCCGCTGTTAAAAGCGCGGTTTCGTGAAATCCATGACGGGCAGAAATGCATGGGCAGGCAGTTCCGGAAAAGGGAAATCGTCAAAAAAGGCAGGCTGCTTGGCAAGGAAATTTCCATCTTGATTGCATGGTCGCTGGAGGCCGCCATTGATACCTCTGATTCCATGGAAGCACGGGGATATGGTTTGCGCGGGCGCACCAGTTTTCATATTTTTAAGTTTTCTAAGCGCGACTGCAATATGCTGATTTTGATCGTTGTATTGGCGGCGGTCGTGCTATCGGGATGTTTTTTGGGAGTCAATAATATTTATTATTATCCGGCAATTGTCTATCCGACGTCATGGCAGCTCATCCTGCCCTTTGCCGTTAGCTATTTCATACTATTGATATTGCCGATATTTATGGATATTAAGGGAGAACGAAAATGGCGGAAATTGAGTTTAGAAATGTGAGCTTTACTTATCCGGGCGCGGAAAGGGCAGCCTTGGAAAATGTGAATTTAATCATAGAGCCTTCTCAGTTTATTGTGCTCTGCGGTAAATCGGGATGCGGGAAAAGCACATTGTTGCGGCAGATGAAGAAAAATCTGATGCCGTTCGGTGATTTAAAAGGTGATATTCTTTATCACGGCATAGATATTACCGAACTGGATGACCGCAGAAGCGCGCAGGAAATCGGCTTTGTACAGCAAAATCCGGAAAACCAGATCGTTACCGACAAGGTTTGGCATGAGTTGGCGTTTGGATTGGAAAGTTTGGGGTATCCGAATGCGGTGATTCGCCGCAAGGTTGCGGAGATGGCAAGCTTTTTCGGTATTCAAACCTGGTTTCGGAAAAACGTCAGCGAATTGTCCGGCGGACAGAAGCAACTGCTTAATCTGGCTTCCATTATGGCAATGCAGCCAAAGGTGCTGATTTTGGATGAGCCGACTTCTCAGCTTGATCCGATTGCCTCGATGGAATTTTTGGAAACGTTACAGCGGATCAACCGAGAGCTTGGAACGACGATCATCATTTCGGAGCATCGTTTGGAGGAGCTTTTTCCGATGGCGGACAAGGCTGTCGTGATGGAAAACGGCAAAATATTGGTATATGATGAAATCGAACGGGTAGCGGCGTTTCTCGGTGAAAACAAAAATGTGATGTATCAGGGCTTGCCGGCAGCCATGAAGATCTATGCCGAGGTGAAACCGGAAGGAAAATGTCCGGTGACGGTCAGAGATGGGCGGTTGTGGTTAAACCGTTTATTTCAAAATGAAGTGAAAGTGAAAAAAACTTCAGAATTACATCATCAGGAGAAATCCAGCTCGGCGGTTGAAACAGAGGTGGCGTTGGAGGACGTCTGGTTTCGATATGAGCGAAACGGTAATGATATTGTCCGCGGTATTAGCTTGAAGGTAAACAAAGGAGAATTTCTCTGCATGGTCGGCGGAAACGGTGTCGGAAAAAGCACGACGCTGAAGCTGATCAGCGGCATTCAAAAACCGTATCGCGGTAAAGTGCTCATTCGCGGCAAGGAGATAGCAAAGATACGGGACGATGTGACGATCGGAGTTTTGCCGCAGAATCCGCAAGCGGTATTTACCGAAATCACGGCGGAGGACGAACTATTTGAGGCATTGTATTATGACAAACGAACCTATGAGGAAAAAGAGCAGGCGGTTCAGGAGATGATGAAGCTGCTGATGCTGGATCACTTACAGCAATCTCATCCCTACGATTTGAGCGGGGGAGAGCAGCAGCGGCTCGCTTTAGGAAAGATTTTATTGCTTCAACCTGATATTCTGTTGTTAGACGAGCCGACAAAGGGGTTGGATCCTTACATAAAATCCATTTTTGCCGGAATATTAAAAGATTTGAAACAAATAGGTGTTACAATTATTATGGTAACGCATGATATTGAATTTGCTGCCGAATATGCCGATCGCTGCGCGATGGTTTTCGATGGGGATATTGTTTCCTGTGATCCGCCGCGCGAATTTTTCAGCGGCAACAGCTTTTATACAACTGCCTCAAATCGTATGTCGCGGCATGTATTTGAAGATGCAGTAACCTGTCAGGATGTGATTGATCTATGCGTCGCCAATTTGATGCAGAAGGATATTTAAAAGCCAGAAAAAAACGGACGCTGGTAACCGCCGCGATTATTGCTGTGATGGTTCCGCTCGTGATGGCGGTGGTTATTTGGGTGGATCGAACTGCGGACAAGGCAAAAAACTGGAACAGCGTCTACCTGGCGCTCAGTTTGTTTATTATCATCGGCACGATCGTCCCTTTTTTCATGGTGTTTGAAAAGCGGAAGCCGAAGGCAAGAGAGGTTGTCATGGTGGCGATGATGTCAGCACTGACGGTGACCGGCAATTTTGCAGCGCATATTGTGGGCTTCGGGGTGTTTCAGCCCGGAACCGCTCTGGTCATGATTGCGGGTATTTCGCTTGGCCCGGAGGCAGGCTTTTTAGTGGGTGCGACTGCACGCTTTTTTATCAACTTTTTTGCAGGTCAGGGGCCTTGGACTCCTTGGCAGATGGTTTGCTGGGGCATTTTGGGATTTTTGGCCGGATTGATTTTTAACAAGGTGGATATTGATAAGATCAAATCGCGCAATTTTCAGATTGTAGCCGGTCCGCTGGTATGTATTGCCGTGTCGATTGTTGCGGCATATCTTTCCTTTTTGCTTTTTGGGAAAGAAGAAGATACTTTCTTTGGCTGGCGGCTATACCTGTTCGGTGCAGTAGGTTTGATCATTGGATTGTTGATCCAACGCAAGCGGCTGCCGGTGGATGATATTACCTTGTCTGTGTTCGGATTTTTCAGTACTTTTATTATCTATGGCGGCATCATGAATATTGCCACCATGGTGATGGCGAGTGCGATCCCTGCCTCAGGAGTGGGGCTTGATTGGAAGTCTTTGAAAATCTTGTATATTTCAGGCGTACCTTATGATGCCATGCACGGCATAGCAACGGCATTTTTCCTGTTTTTATTCGGAGACAGGGTGATTCGTAAGGTGGAGCGCGCCAAGATCAAATACGGTATGTATCGATAAACGAATCATGGTATCAGGAAGGACTGGCGAGAGCATGAAGCCGGAAGCATTACCTCAATTTTTGTTTGGAACAGATGCTGTTCTGCGGTTTGAAAAGTCGATTCAGATTCATTTTACCGAAAAACGACAGGTGTTAAGCAGTTCTCCCCTCAACGGCGGATATCGGGAGGATCTGTCTGGCGTGTTCAATTTTGATGAAACGCCGGCAAAAGGTAGAAATTGCGTCATGCGTGCGCCGACCTATGAGCAGCATATGCAGATTGTGGCAAAGGAGCTGGGATTTGATCCGGCACATTGCGCGGGCTTGAGCACGGCGGCACATATGAAATATGCCGCTTCCGTTTCAGACAGTTATAACGGTACCACTGTCACGGCGATTGTGACAGGAGGAATCAACAAAAACGGCGGCAGAGCGGGGGATCCTGCTTCCTGGGACGAGCGGGCATTTAACGACGCCAACCGACAGCACGGCACGGTCAACATCATCTTGGCGGTTGATTCTCATTTGTCGGAGGGGGCGATGACCAAGGCGGTGATTACCGCGACGGAGGCCAAAACCGCGGCAATTCAGGAATTGCTGGCGCAAAGCTTCTATTCCGACGGACTTGCCACCGGTACCGGAACGGATGGCATCATGGTGATCGCCAATCCGCAATCCGGAATTTATCTGACCGATGCAGGACAGCATAGCAAGCTGGGCGAGCTGATCGGCAGCACCGTTCTCGCGGCAGTGAAGCGGGCGCTTTACCTGCAAACCGGATTGGGTTATCAGCAACAGCATAATGTATTTTGCCGCATGAGGCGTTTCGGAGTGACCGAGCAGGCTTTGACAGAGCGTTTTATGGAATACAAACCATCGCCGGAGCAACTCAGACTTTTTCGGCAAAATATCAAGAAAATGGCTTTACAGGACGAATTGCTGACATATACCTCTCTTTACGCACACTTATTGGATCAGTTAAAATGGGGAATGCTTTCCGTCCCGGAAGCGATCTGCGCAGGAAATCGGTTGCTTTGCTTGATGAACATGGAATACCGAATATCTGATCTTTCCGATAACGGTTACGCGGAAATGATTGCACAGTATCAAAACGGATTGTTTGACAAAATGGTCGGCAATGTTTTGGAATAGATACAGAAAAAGATTTGCTGTACTACTTGCTTTTTCGGTAAAAAATCAAGTATAATAACAGTAGTCTTTCATAGATCACCTTTTTTTCTCATATCTTTATGATAGAACAGAAAAAAGGTGGCAAGGCTATGAGAGAGGCAAAACGGAAGTGGATTCCTATCGCTGTCATGTTGGCGGCGGCAGTGATTGTTTACTTAGTAGTCAATTTTATCAACCGAAGCAGTCCGGTATCCGTTTCTTCTGTTAACCGGATCGATACGGTCGTCATCGATGCCGGTCACGGAGGTATTGACGGAGGGGCAACCGGCATCGGCGGAGTTGTTGAGAAAAATATCAATTTGCAGATTGCATTGAAACTAAAAAATATTTTGCAGACCAACGGATATCGGGTGGTGATGATTCGGGAAACCGACACTTCGATTCACAGCTCTGGCAAAAGTATCGCTCAGCAGAAAAAATCCGACATGAATAATCGCCTGAAAATCATCAATGAAACGCCTGACTCTCTGACGGTATCCATTCATCAGAATCATTTTGAGCAACAGCAATACAGCGGAGCGCAGATGTTTTACGGAAAGGTCAACGAAAGCAGCCGTATTTTAGCGGATTGCATTCAAAAGCGCTTTGTCAGCAATTTGCAAAATGATAATAAACGGGAAATCAAGCAGGCGGGAAAAGAACTGTATTTGATGTATTACGCAAAAACGCCCATCGTATTGGTGGAATGCGGATTTTTGTCCAATCCGATTGAGTCCGCGCTGCTATCTGATGATACATATCAGAATAAAGTGGCATTTACGATTTTCTCCGGTATTATGGATTATCTGCAGGCTGTATAGCTTGCAGGAAAGAATGTTTAACAGAGAGGAATTGCTTCAGCATGGCAAAAGCGAAGGAAGTTTATGTGTGTAATCAGTGCGGTTATGAAACCGCAAAATGGATGGGAAAATGTCCGAGCTGCAATGCGTGGAACACGTTAGAAGAACAGGAATCCGTTGTGCAACCGAAATCCCAAAAAGCACAGTTAAACGGCGGCAAGGCAATCTCCAGCGCAAATATTTATAAGATGAACGAAATCGATACCGATGATGAAATACGGTATTATACCGGTGTCGGTGAGCTGGATCGCGTCTTGGGCGGCGGTATTGTCAAAGGCTCCTTAGTCTTGTTAGGCGGCGATCCCGGTATTGGTAAATCGACCTTGCTTTTGCAGATCTGTGAGTTTCTGGGACACAATTTATCGATTTTGTACGTATCGGGCGAGGAATCGGTGCGGCAGTTGAAATTGCGTGCTTCGCGGTTGGGCGTTAACAGCGATAATTTGTATGTTGTGGCAAACACCGATATTGAGTCGGTTGCGAATACGATTTTGGCACAAAAACCGGATATTGTCATGGTGGATTCGATACAGACGATGTCTTTGGCGGCGCTCAATTCGTCGCCGGGCAGTGTCACGCAGGTGCGGGAATGCACCAACCTGTTGCTTCGGGTGGCAAAAGGGGAGGATATCCCTATTTTTATCGTGGGCCATGTTAACAAAGACGGAGCAATCGCCGGTCCGAAAGTGCTGGAGCACATCGTTGATGCAGTGCTCTATTTTGAGGGGGATCGCAACTTATCCTATCGGATCCTGCGTGCTGTGAAAAACAGATACGGATCGACTAATGAAATCGGCGTTTTTGAAATGCGGGATAATGGCCTAACCGAGGTCCCGAATCCGTCTACGATGCTGTTGTCTGGCAGACCGCAGGATGTCAGCGGCACCTGCATCGCCTGTGTCATGGAGGGAACGCGTCCGATTTTAGCAGATGTGCAGGCGTTGGTGACCAAAACCGGCTTCGGAACGCCCAGACGCACCTCGACCGGTTTTGATTATAATCGTATGTCGCTGATTATTGCGGTGCTGGAAAAGCGAGCCGGATATTTCTTCGGCAATCTGGACACCTATGTCAACGTAGTGGGCGGCTTGCGTCTGGATGAACCGGCGGCGGATCTTTCGATTGCGCTTGCTTTGGTATCCAGTTTGAGAGATAAACCGATTGACAACGGTTTGGTGGCGTTCGGAGAGTTGGGACTTGCGGGGGAGGTACGCTCGGTATCCCATGCGGTATCGAGGATCATGGAAGCAGATCGTCTGGGCTTCTCAAAATGCATCGTGCCGGCGCAATCGTTAAGAGAAGTGAAACATCTCGATCAGCTCCGGATCGAGGTGATCGGTGTATCCAATATTAAGCAGGCTTTCGCGGCGTTGGAGAAAAAATAACATCAGATAAAATGCCCCCGCTCGGTAACTACCTGAGCGGGGGCATTGTGTCTGATGTTTTGATTATCCCGGATAATAAGTACAAATGATATTGGATAATTTTTGGGCTATTTTTTCTGCATCAACATCTTCAGTTGTCGAATTGACCGTCACATACATAGGACACAGTTGCCCGTTTTGTCCTGACATGGTGAGCATCAAATCATACGTTCTGCTTTCATCTTGAATCAGAATATCTGCTTTTCCGACGACAAATCCGTCATCAGCCTTAAATTCCACATTATTGTAACGTACTAGTTTGAATCCGTGGCTGAAAAAATCAGTCATATTGCGAATAAACAAGGATTTTTCTTTTGAAATGGATTCTTGGTTCGGTAAATCATTATTTTCGGGTAATATTCCTGAAAAATAAAATAAGTCTGCTGCTTTATCGTATTCTTCGGATATCAGAAAGCGCATTGCTTTTTCAGCTTTTATTTTGGATGATATGCTGGTGAATGTTGGACCTTCGCCGCTAATCCATTCATTATAACTTAAAAACAGCAGCAATACGGTTAAAGATACGATAATTGCTGTAACGATGGAAACAAGAATCGTATACTTTTTATTTTTTTTTGCAATAACAGCAAAAGGCTTTTTTGCTTGGGCAAAAGTTGTTTCATCTATTACAGCAGGAGATTTGATTTCTGTTTGAAACATCTCCAGTAAATGCTTACACTGATCACAGGATTGTAAGTGTTCTTCAATGAAAGCAGCAGTATCTTGACTGCACAGATGGTCCACGTATAAAGGCAGCAGATCATTTATAATATTACAGGTTATCTTCATTTGTTTCAATCCTTTCCATTAGTTTGATTTTTGCTCGGTAATAGGTGACTCTTGCCCAGTTTTCATTTTTATCAAAGATTTCTCCTATATCATGGTAAGAAAGATCGGCAGAAGTCCTCAATAAAAACACTTCGCAATACGGTGAATTTAATGCGTTTATCTGTTTATAAAGAGTAATGATTTCTGCTCTTTTTTCGGCTTGGCTTTCTGTGGATTCGTCTGTATCATGATTGATTTCATTGATCATGTTATCAAAATTAACGCTTTGATAATGCTTGGATTTTTTTAGATAATCATAATATAAATGTTTTGCTATTTGACATAGCCATACCGACATTTTACATTTTCCGTTATATCGATGAATGGATTTTACGGCTTGATAAAATGTTTCTTGTGTTAATTCTTCGGACAATTCCGGATTGGCAGTTAAACAGATCAGAAATCGCTTGACATCATCAGCATATAACTGATAAATCTCTTGTAAATCTGACATTTTTTGCCTCCTGTTGTTAAAAATTTGATTTGTTCAGTAGTCATTATCTTATATATAGAAACGATAGTTGTTTTGTTACAACTTTTGAACGAAGAAAAAATCGGCTGTCTGATTGAAAGAGACAGCCAACGAAAAGAATATTACTTCGGTGTTACTGTGATTTCCACGATTTCCGGGCAATTAAACAGCCGGAATGGAAATTCGCTGTTTCCCAGCCCGCGGCTGATGATCAGCTTAGGATGTTTCCCATGTATCCCCTCGGTGTATGTTGGAAAAAATCCTTGCCCCGGTGCGATAACCGGTCCGATCAAAGGCAGCCGGAATTGTCCGCCGTGTGCGTGTCCGGCAAGCATGAGGTCAAAATCATATTTTTGATAGGATGCGTTACCGATTGCGGCAAAATTTTCGGGATAGTGCGAAAGCAAGAGCTTAAATCCCTCATGCTGTGCCAACGTAGCAAACAAATCGGTATAATCATGGTATGAATACTTGCCTTTCTGCCTTTGGTAGTAATCCCGAAATGCCCCTTGATTCTCATCTAATCCCAAAATCGTAATTTGGTTGTCTTTGATTGGCATTTCAACCAGCTCATTGATCAGAACGGTAATGCCGGCGCTTTTTAAAGCTGTCATGATTTCCTCAAATTTATCGCCGCGGTGTTCATGATTTCCCGAGATATATATGACCGGAACCTGAGTATTCAGTTGGCTTAAAAAAGAGGCTGCGTTTTCTATATTTATCGAGCTGTCATCGATCAAATCTCCGGTAAAGGCAATGAGCTCGGGTTGACAATCTAAAACAGACTGATATAATTTTCGATTATTTTTTCCGAATCCTTTCCCGTGAAGATCAGACAGATGAACGATTCTAAATTCGGTGGAGATATCGGCGGAAACCGTATATTGCGTCGTTTCCAGATGATTATTTTGGAAATAAAGAAAAGCAAACAAAATAATAATGACCAGAAAAAGGATGACGATCGAAAGTAAGATGTTTTTGATATTCAACGAAGTATCCCTCCGGCATTTTAAAACTCGATCACGAAAGAGCATTTGCTTTTGCTATATCAGACGAAACAGGAAGTTTGTAATTGGAATGATTCCATATTCCTGCCGGGATATAGGCAATAAACATCATCGCAACACCGCAGATTTCTAACCATAAAATAGGTATGTTTAAATATTGCAAAAACGGAAAAAGCTTAATAATATGCGGCGGCAGAGTGTTGGTCATGATATAATTGGTACCAAAGAGATTGTTAAAAACAAAGACAGACACAAAGATGATATTTCCTAAGAGGAAAGCCTTTTTAATATCTTTAAACACTACGGGATACTCCAGTACAAACAAGCAATACAGTCCTGCGAGCAGTAAAATATGATGGCTGATGACAAATTGATAAGACAGAAAACGATCGGCGCGCATCGGAGTATTGGGCCAGATCATGGCATGCAGGGGACCGACCCAGGTAAAAAAATAGACTGCGCGAAAGAGTTTTTGATTGCCGGTTATCAGAACATACATCAATAAATATCCGCTGATGAAGCAAAGATGCAACGGTAGATGCAATTTCCAACTGTAAACGCCCTTCAGGATAAAAAACAAATACAAAAACAACATATTTACAAAAAACAGCGCCGCCAGGACATAACGGAATTTTTCTTTCCATTTCCACTGTTTGAGCTGTTCTCGTTTTATGTACATAAAAATTCCAATCGCCAATGTGGATAATAAAAGACAAATATGCGACCAACTGAACAGATTGATTTTATCTACTTGGTCTGTTTCGTCCAGAAAAAAATTAAGCCAAAACTCAGACAACAGATTCATCTCGCTTTTTGTTATTATTGTATT
>JAQXIB010000026.1 GCA_029007575.1 Clostridiales bacterium
TATCAGCAAGAGGGTTACAGCGGGATAGTAGTTACCGATCATTTTGCTGATTACGGGCAGGATGCAAGACAAAGGATGGATTGGAATACTTTTGTCGATCGTTTTATGGCAGGATATCTTGCTGCGAAAGAAGCGGGCAAAGCCTGCGGTATTGCAGTGTATCTTGGAATGGAGCTGCGGTTTATTGAAAATGCGAATGATTATTTAGTGTTTGGGGTTACCGAAGAATTTTTGCGTAGCCATGAGTGGCTTTGCGAAGAAACGTTAGCGTCATTTTTTCGGATCGCGGAAGAAAATGGTTTGACGATCGTGCAGGCGCATCCGTTTCGAGCATGGTGTGCGCCGGCAGATCCGCAGTTTTTGCATGGTGCTGAAATCACAAACTGCAATCCCCGCCATGATTCCCACAACGACCTTGCCAAACAATGGGCAGAGGAAAATCATCTGTTTCCGACAGCCGGTTCGGATTTTCATGAATATGAGGATCTTGCTTTGGCGGGAATTGATTTTGACCGTATGCCTGTGGATTCACACGACGTAGGCGAAATGCTTCGAAAAGGTCAGTATCGGCTTTGGACGAAAAAATAAGGCGGCGAAAAAAGGCAGAAGAAAAGCCCGATCGTAATAACGGTCGGGCTTTGTGCTATTTCAGCACAAATAGTAGGAGAGAAGTATGAAAAAGAATATTAACAAAATCTCTGTCGTAAAGACGCCGCTACATGCAGCGACCGTGAATCCGCAAGGCTTCACAAGAGAATTTGTAAGCAATGAAGCGCTTCTTAATTAAGAAGCGGTATCCAAAATCATATGTTTCCATATGATGGATTTTTGGTCTGTTTTCCTGCCGAACCGGTATTCCGACAAGAAACCGGCTTGGCTGGTACCGACTCCTTTAGTATATTCCATTCGGCAGGCAACAGTATAATGATTTTGTGAAGTCACCTTTGTTGTTATGACTATAGTATAGCCGGGGAATGTGATGATAACATGAATGCAATTTGAAAAAACAAGGAAATTTTCATTATCATTTTCAGATAATTGATGAATGATTTATGATAAACAATCTGCGGTGACTCTGTCGGCAATTTCACGGAATACCGGACTGGCTGAGATGTTGCCGCTTTCCGCGTTTTCACATAAAACGGTGACTACGTATTTCGGCTCTTCGGCGGGGAAGAAGCCGCAGAACCATCCCTGATTGATTTCCTCCTCTCCGATATAATTTCCGGTTTGGGCAGTAGCTGTTTTTCCGCCGGCGGTTGTCTTGGTAGGCTTGGCGTGTTGATTTGCCTTGTTCATGACGCTGTACACGAGAAAATCTTTGATTTGGGCGGCAGTTTCGGGCTTCATGGAATCCACGGCAGCGCTGTTGTGCCGGGGCTCCGATAATGTTTTCCCATCCAGTGAAAGCCCTTCTACCAGCTTGGGAGAGGGCGTTTTTCCGCCGCTTACGATACTGCACATCATTTGCGTCAGTTGGATCGGCGTTGCCATCAAAAGTCCCTGCCCAAAGCTGAAGTTGGCGACATCTGCGGGATTAGCCAACTCTTTGACGGTGGGCAGATAACCGGCTTGAGGTGAAAATCCGGGTGCCAGTTCGGTGGTTTTGGAAAAGGATAGATCTTTTGCCATTTGGTACAGCTTTTCTTTGTTTAACTTTAAACCCAGGGAGATAAAATAAGGATTGCAGGACTCCGCCATGGCTTGTTTCATGTTTAAAACACCGTGTCCCTCATGTTTGTGGCATTTGAACACCTGTCCGTTTACATTGATTTCTCCGGTGCAGCGGTAGGTATAGTTCGGGCTGATGCCGCTTTCCAGTGCGGCGGCGGCAGTGGAAATTTTAAAGGTGGATCCGACATTATAGCTGCCGAAAGCACGGTTGAACATCGGTTTGTTTTCCTGATCATTTAAGCTTTCAGTCAGATGATTCGGGGAAAAGGTAGGAAAGCTGGCACAGGCTTTGATGTTCCCGTTTGGCGTCATGACGACGATGGCGCCCTTGGCAAGCGTTTTTCCACCCACTTCTTCACAAATCTTCTGTATTCTGCTGTCAAGCGTTAGTACGACACCGGCTGATGAAGCACTTTGCAGATAAAGCTGCGGTTGTTTTCCCGGAATGGAGCGACCGAGTGCGTCTAAAAAATAAGTAATGGTGGTCTGAGTGGTGTTTTCCTTCAGAAAATTGTCATATGCTTTTTCGATGCCGTATCCTCCGTCTAAGTTCCCGTTTGTCAGATGTCCGATTATATGCACGGCAGATTGCTTGTCTGCGTATCTTTTATAATAGGGGAAAGAGTGTAAGTCAATGGTGTCGTTTGGAAGCGGACGGTCGAGTACGGTGGCAAAAAGATTGCCCTTTTGCAATTGCTCCAGCACCGATGAACGTTTGAATACCGGTACATAGTCAAGCAGCAGGCTTGCGGAGGAGGGAGAAGGAAGTACAGAGGCGATATAGCCTTTGGTGGTGTTGACCATTTTCTGATAATTGCAGTCATAAATCTGACCGCGGGACTGATAAACGGTTAGGGTTTTGGTTCCCTGCCGGTTTGCTGCCGAGGCAAGCTTTTCGGAACTACTCAGCGAGTACAGCCGAAAAAATAGGATCCCCATGATGACCGAGATCAGGCAAAAGACTGACAATATTTTTCTTTTCATTCCAAACTTTCCTCCTTTCGATGAACCAGACGGTTGAGTTCCGCGGAAATTTCAGAATAAGAGAGCTTTCCGTCTATCGCCATTTGCAAAATTTCTTCTAATGAATGCGCTCCTTGATGGTTGCCGAGATGATACTGTGTTTGAAACATGACGTCGTGATACTGCGGAAGATAATCATCTCCTTTCACGACCGCTTGATCGATCTGCTCCAAAGCCTCGGCGATGCCGCTGTATTTGCATTTCTTTAAAAATTGCTGCAATAAATTGCTGTTTTTGGTAAGCGGGATTTGGTTGGTCATCGGATTGCTTTCAGAAGACACTCTTTTTTTTATACCGTCGCTCCCGAAACTCAGCCACTTAACCAATGCAAAAGCCTCTTTTTTATGAGCGGCATTGGCGGTAATGCCGATATAGCTTGCATCAATCACTGACGCTTTACCGGGGATGCCGATAAAAGAGCTGATAAAGGCATCGGATTGGATATCCGACAGATTTTGCGTGTTCCCGTAGAAAAAAGCGGTTTTTCCGTTTTTCCATTGTGACTGTGCGGTACTTTGTTGATATGCCGGCAGATTTTCGGCATCAGCATCCGGATAACATTCTTTTTTCAGTTGTCGTGCATATTGGATGCCGGCAGAAAAAGATTTGCTCTCAAAATCAAATCCGTTTTTACCGTAGGCGCCCCAAATGGCAGAGTTCTCTTTCAGCAACGGATACCATAGCGGCATTTCATAAAAGCTTGATACCGGGATGATTTGCTTGCTTGCGGCAAACTTTCGTATATTTTGGGAAAAACGGCTGAAAGTAAATGGGAAAGAAGGAACGGGCAGCTTTGCTGTTTCAAACAGATTGTGATTGACAAAATATCCCTCCAGCGAATAGCGCAAAGGCACTGCAAAGATACCGCCTGCGGTAGTGACGGCATTTTGAAGCGGGATAGGCACTTCTTTCCAATCCTGTTCTGCGGCAACCAGATTGGTGATGTCGGTCAAAATTAATTTTTCGGATATTGCAGACAGGGAGGGAAAGATTATAATATCAGGTAGGCCGGCAGAATGATCCAGCAATTCCAGATAGGAAAGGTATGTTTGTATATTGTTGGTGTGTGCGGTTTGTAAAGTAACAATTTTAGTCCCGCTGTTCTTCTCAAAAAAGGTGATCATTTCCTCGTCCGATCGATTTTCGGGCGAAAAACCAAATCCGACACCCGAAACAGTAATGACGATTTTTTGTAAATTTTCCGATGTGGACGGTTTCGCTTCGGATTCTTTTACTTCAACGCGGCATCCGGACAGACAGGGAAAAGTAAGAATTGCTGAGCAAAGCGCAATAGATAAAATCCGCTTTTGAAAGATATTTTGCAAGCATCATACCTCCCGTTCATATGATTTTGATTGATACTGTTTACGAACGTGATTTTCGAAATCAGACATTTATTATTATGTCATTTTGTGCGCACCTGCATACCGAAAAAGCCGAATTTATATTTTGTTCACAATTAAGTCTTGAATGCTTCAAAAATCAAGGGTAATATTAATATTAGCACTCAGAGGTATAGAGTGCTAACAAAATAGAGAAAGAGAAAACAGTGTTAATTTTGTCATAGGAGGTGGCAAAAGAGGATGGAGATAGATAGCAGAAAGCAGAAAATATTATCTATCATTATTGATGAGTTTGTAAAGTCGGGTGAACCGGTGGGTTCTAAAACGATTGCTGCGATGTTAGACAACTCGGTATCCTCTGCCACGATTCGAAACGACATGGCTGCACTGGAAAGGTTGGGCTTACTGGAACAACCGCATACGTCATCGGGACGGATCCCTACGCATCTCGGATATCGGTTGTATATTGACGAGCTGATGAAACCGGCTCCGCTGTCGCGGGACGAAAAACGGATGATCGATCATATGCTTGGCAGCCATGTGGCTGCGGCGGGAGATGTCGTTGAGCATGCGGTAAAGGCGTTGTCCGAAGTGACCGGATGCGCCGCGGTCAATCATTCCAATGTGCCGAACATCTCGGTTATTTCCCGAGTGGAAGTCATTCCCGCAGGACGACGGATTTATGCGCTGCTGGTTATTACCTCTTCCGGAGATGTCAAAAACAAGGTTTGCAGAGTGGAATTTGATTTAAATTATGAGCAAATCGATTTTATTGTCAAGTTCCTGAATCACCATCTGCAAGGCGTAAAACTGGAAGATTTGAATCAAGCGACGATTCAGAATCTGGCGGTTGCGTTGGGCAGCTACATGATGTCTTTGTCCCCGTTGCTTTATGCGGTTTATGAGCTGACAGGCGAATTTGCGGAGGGAACAGTGGATATCAGCGGTCAGGAAAAGCTGCTGTCCACCGACTTCAATACTTCTGAAGTGGCGAATTTCTTATCAAAGAAGGATAGTTTGGCACATGTTTTAGATGAATGCTTCAGTGGCGTACACGTCTTTTTCGGCAAAGAAAACGATCGATTTGCGATCTCTAATTCCAGCCTGATATTGTCACAGTATCGGGTAGGCGATATGGACGCGGGAGCGCTCGGCATTATCGGACCGGTTCGGTTAAATTATGCGAAGTTTATTCCCTATATTGAGTATTTTTCAGACAGCGTTTCTAAGCTTTTAACCGAGGTCGTGGAACCGGATCATTACAAGGAGGAACGAGAAATTGGCGGAGAAAAACAAACAGAATAAAGCAAAAGACAGTAAGATAGATGAGAAAGAAATTCCGGTATCGGAACAGGAAGAAGTCTTGACCGAGGAAACAGCGGAAACGACCGAGGAGCCTGCAAAACAGGAAACAGCAGAGGAAACGGTACAGCAGGAAGCGTCACCGGAGTCTCCGGAAGAGGCAAAGTCTGAAACAGAGCCTTCCGAGGTGGAACAACTCAAAGAGCAGCTTGCGAATATGAACGAGAATTATCTGCGTCAGGTTGCGGAGTTTGACAACTTCCGCAAGCGGACAGCAAAAGAAAAACAGGATACTTATTCTTTTGCGCTGATGAAATGTGTTACTGAGTTTTTGCCGATCATGGATAACTTTGAG
>JAQXIB010000027.1 GCA_029007575.1 Clostridiales bacterium
GATTTCATTCTGAAATCGAAATCTGTGTTTACATCAAAGAATGTCTGAACCAAGAAAAATCCGAAATTTCGGATTTTTCTTGGTTTGTACGGCGAAAGCCGTTCGAACAAATCAAATTTTTGATTTGTTCAGTAGACATTAATTATATCGTTTTTTCTTCAGACAAATTATTCTTCTTTCGGATCGGATTCTTCCGCATCCTCTGCGTCATCATCGTCTTCCTCATCATCACTTTCAGTCGCGGAAACATCAATATTGTCTGCCGCCTCGTCGGGAGCCGTTTCATCAACATGGTCATCGGGCTCGATCGTTTCATCGCCGTTCATGATATCGTCGGTAAAATCGTCTTCCTCTTCGTCAAAATACCGTTCATCATCAAATTCCAGTTCTTCTCTGATTTTCTTGCCCTTTTTCTTCATAAAAGCCGCTACCGCAACGATACCGCCGATCACCGCCGCCAGTACTGCCGCAACTTTCAGCCAACTTCCTTTTTTCTTCATATTAATCACCATTCCTTTTTGAATTTGTTACGATGTCACGCACTAGGCGTCACATTTTGCCCTCCATCCTGAGCAAAAAGGAACAATTTCAGCGCAAAAACATCATTCTACGCCAAGTGTCTCCTTAATCAATGTTTCTTTACCCCTATTATATACCATTATTTCCTAAAAAACAATTACAAAATTCTTACATATTTCCGGATAAATTCATAATAATGGAAATGCCGGCGATCGGCGCCGTTTCACAGCGCAAGATTCTTTTTCCGAGTGTCGCCGTAAACAATCCGGCAGCTTCCGCGGCAGCAGCTTCCTCCTCGCTGAAACCGCCCTCGCTGCCGACTAAAATTGCGGTTTCGGTCACTCCCTGCCATATTATTTTCTGCAAAGGCTGTCCTTTACATTCATAGAAGAATATGGCATTCTGAAATGCCGTCATTTCCTGTAATGCTTCCTGATAAGACAACATTGGCCGAACGGTCGGGATTTTTCCTCTGCCGGATTGCTTTGCCGCTTCAGCGGCGATTTTATTATATCGCACCAGCTTTTTTCGCATGGTATCTTGATCCGGTCGGGAAATACATCTGGAAGTCAGCACCGGCGTAATATCATATGCGCCCAGTTCTACCGCCTTTTGAATAATAAATTCAAATTTTTCCCCTTTCGGCATCGCCTGGTACAAATGCAGCCGCAAATTCGGCTCGGATTCGGAAGCGCCGCTGCTTAAAACCCGCAGCCTGACTTCATCGGTAATCGACTCGATCTCACATTGATAATCGGTCTGATTTCCGTCGCAAACAACAAGCCGCTCGCCCACCGTCATCCGCAGCGCCTTGATAATATGCTTGGCATCCTCACCGGTTATGACTGCTTTTTTCTCATCTACCTGCTCTGTAAAAAAACGGGGCATCAAACATCTTCCCTTCGGTCTATCTGTCTTTACGACGATACATTTTATAATTCGAGTGTGTTAATATCACAGACATCGGACAAATAAAGAAACAACGGCGAAAACCGACTATCCGGTCCTGCAATGACAGATTCCACCGCGCTGCCGATGTCACCTTCCACAATCGGGAACTGCATGGCAACCGTAGTACCTACATTCCATTCACTGGTCAAGACGCAGGTCCCGTTATGGATGTCCGCTACCCGCTTTACAATCGGCAAGCCTAATCCCATACCGCATCCCGGCGAGCCGTTGCGGTCATAAGAATAGAAAGGCTCAAACACCCTGGGTTGGATCTCAGGGGCAATCCCTTCTCCTTTATCCACCACCGTAACAATAAAATTGTTTGCATTTTTTGTCAGACTAACCGTGATTTCATTTCCCGGTCGGGTATACAAGCAGGAATTGGCAATAAGGTTAAACACAGCTACCGATAACTTATCGGTGTCTATTTTGCTGACAATCGTTTCATCGCAAACATGATATTCAAAGGCAATATCGGTCCGGCGGACAAACCGTCCGATTCGCTCACAAAGATCTTTGATAAATTGATTGATATTCATTTTTTCAAAATGAATAGGGACATCCACGTTCCAATATTGCAGATAGTTTGTCAAATTGGTTGTCGCGCGCATGGTCTTATAGCACTGATTGGATATTTGCTTTAACAGCCGATATTCGTCATAGCATTCATATCGTTCCAGCTTGTTTTTGATCGGAAGCAGCATGTTTTGAATCGCAAACATGGATTCCCGATACTGTGCGCCAATCAACGAAATAATATGCTGATAGTCGGATTCTTTGGTCGGCAGCGCCAAAGGCGCGATCACCGCCAAAATAAAATGCAGCTGGTCTTTATCGTTGTTCCAAAACGGAGTCAGCGTAATCCCGCCGATTTTCAGGTAAGGATTCCCAATGATATGACAAACCATCTTCTGACTCAACCGATTCATCTCTTCGGTCAGATCGGCAGTAATACTCAACTGATACAAGGACTGAATGCCGTTTTTATCGACCAGCTCGGACGCGGCATGATTATACCATATTAATCCGGCATCACAGTCAAAGCACATCACCGGAAAATCGCTGTCCTCATAAAGCGCTTTTGTCAAATTAAATTTATTGTCCATCCGCTAACCTCTCTCAATCATTGCTCAAATCTATCCATTACTTTTCTTATGTTTTTTATATTGTACTATACTTTCAAGGAAATATGCAATAGTATAGGCACAAAAACTCGGTTTATCAAATCGATATCCATGTAAAAAAATAAAACCAAGCAGTGTGGCCGCTTGGTTTTATTTTCAGGTGATCAATCTGTATTTCTTAGCCTAACTCAGCAAAATATTTAATGGTACGAACCATCTGGCTGGTATAGGAGTTCTCATTATCATACCAAGAAACGACTTTTACTAAAGTCTGACCGTTCGGCAGCTCAGTAACTTTCGTCTGGGTTGCATCAAACAAAGAACCATAAGTGATGCCGACGATATCAGAAGAAACGATCTCGTCTTCATTGTATCCGAAGGATTCGGAAGCAGCGGCTTTCATTGCAGCGTTAACTTCCTCTTTGGTTACGGATTTATATACAACCGCAACAAGCTCGGTAGTAGAACCGGTCGGAACAGGAACACGCTGTGCAGCGCCATCCAGTTTGCCAGCCAATTCCGGAATAACCAGACCGATTGCTTTTGCAGCACCGGTGGAGTTCGGAACAATGTTAACAGCAGCAGCACGTGCACGGCGGAGATCGCCTTTACGGTGCGGTCCGTCAAGAACCATCTGATCACCGGTGTAAGCATGGATCGTGGTCATGAAGCCTTTTACGATCGGAGCTAATTTGTTCAACGCATTTGCCATCGGAGCCAAGCAGTTTGTGGTGCAGGAAGCTGCAGAGATGATCTTGTCCTCTTTGGTCAAGGTATGCTCATTTACGCTGTAAACGATAGTAGGCAGATCATTACCTGCCGGAGCGGAAATAACAACTTTCTTTGCACCTGCATCGATATGAGCCTGTGCTTTTGCTTTAGAGGTGTAGAAACCGGTGCACTCCAGAACAACGTCAACACCGATTTTGCCCCAAGGAAGATCAGCAGCATTTTTCTCAGAATAAATCTGGATTTCTTTGCCGTCAACAACAATAGAATTTTCTTTTGCAAAAACAGTATCCGCTTTTGCGTAACGACCCTGAGCAGAGTCATATTTTAATAAATGAGCCAACATTTTCGGATCGGTGAGGTCGTTGATTGCAACCACTTCATAACCCTCTGCGCCAAACATCTGACGGAAAGCCAAACGGCCGATTCTGCCAAAACCATTAATAGCAACTTTTACTGACATAATGATACCCTCCAATAATATTTGAGTCTACTTTTATTTTACTCTGTTATACCCGATTTTTCAAGAAGTTTGTCAATAAATTAACTACGTGTTCATATTTTTGTGTGGTTACACAATATTTTATTCACAGACGCAGTTATTTTTATTTTATATCAGCTTTCCCGAAAAATCCGAAAATACTCCAGAGCTTTCAACAAGAATAGATTTCTGCGATTCCGACGACATCTCCGTCGGGGCATAATCAATGCTTCACTTTCATTTCCACCGTAAGCTTTTCATCGTCCATCTCAATGGTACCGGTGAAATCGGGAGCAGACAGCGGAGAATCGCTGATCGATGCAAGCAATTCGCTTTCCAGATAAGCACGGTTGTCGGCGACGATCTTGCCTGCTTTTTCTTCACATTCAAAATGCACTTCGATCCGATCGGAAACATGAAAGCCTGCTTCTTTCCGGAACACCTGGCACTGACGCAGAATATCACGCAGGCAGCCTTCGCTGTACAACTCGGGGGTAACGACCATATCCAATCCGACAGTGATATCCCGTTCTTTGCTGACCGCAATATCAGCTTTCGGCACTGCCTTTAGCTCGAATATCGACGCGTCAACAGCATGGTCATATCCCGGCACCGTTACCTCGCCGTTTGCCCGAATCTGTTCCACCACCGACTGCATTTCTGCCGCAGACAAGCCGTTCAGCAATTCCTTGACTTTATTGACATCGGCCTTGAGTGCGCTTCCCGCCAATTTAAAGTTCAGTACCGCGACATTATCCTCCAGCATCGAAGTGTCATCCAGGAAAGCGACTTTTTTCATGTTGGTTTCACTCAGCAAAATTGCCGTCAATTCTTCCGGAATGGTCACCGCGCCGGAATCCGCGCAAATATAAAGCTGATTTAAAGGCTGGCGGATTCGTAACTGCTTCTCATTACGCACCTTGAGTACCAAAGAAATGATATCACGCACTTCGCCGACCTGCGCCAAAACGCCGTCCTGCACATCCACATGTGCCATCACTTTCGGCCAATCGCTCAGATGCACCGATTCTGCCGGCTCATTCGAATAGCGGCGAATCACTTCCTGCCAAACATGCTCGGTGATAAACGGAACGATCGGCGCCATGATCTGGTCGATAGTACGAATGGCGTACAACATGACCTTATATGCTGTTTTCTTATCCTGATCATCGCCGATTTTCCAGAACCGTCTGCGGTTGACCCGAATATAGAAATTGGAAATATCATCCACTACTTTTTCGAATTTTGTCATGATATCCTTGGTGGAATAGTTTTCCATCGCCGCGGTGGCTTCCGAAATGAAGTTGTTCACCAAAACGACCAGCCAACGATCCACCAAGCACAGCGATTCAAAATCGAAATCGAGGTTGTCCAGATAAAGCTTGTCAACCTCTGCGTAGGTGGCAAAGAAAGTAGACAAATTCCAGAACGACAGCAGTTTGCGTTTCGCGCCGTCTCCGAGGGTGAATCCAAACCGCACATCGGTAGACATCGGCGAAGATGCAAAGATGTAACGGGAAGCGTCGGCGCCGATCTTATTCGCCGCTTCGTCAAATTTAATCATAAATCCGGTCTTGGAGAAACGGCTGCCGTCCTCGGCAGTCACCATGCCGTGGGTGCCGACTTGTTCATACGGCGGCTCTCCGACCAGCACTGTACTCATAAACAGCATGGAATAGAACCACAAGCGTACCTGTTCTTTCATTTCCACAACATATTCCGCCGGGAAATATTCTTTCCAATACTCTTTGTCCTCAAAATATTTCAAAGTGGTAAAGGGGACGATTCCGGCATCCAGCCAAACATCGCCGACCTCCGGCACCCGTTTGACCGGCTTTCCGCAGTGCGGACAAACGATCTCGATGTCATCGATCCAGGGACGATGCAGATGAGGCAGAGCGTCCACTTTTGCGGGATCAACGGCACGCTCCCTTAATTCCTCCACCGAGCCGATCACCGTCAGCTCCCCGCATTCTTCACAAGGATAGAAGGGCAACGGCAATCCGTAAAAACGCTTTCTGGAAATATTCCAGTCAGACATGTTATTCAGCCAGTCCAACATCCGTTTGCCCTGATAGGGAGGATTCCATTTCACCTTATTGGCATTCGCGATCAACTGCGGGCGCAGCTCCTCAACATCGATGGCCCACTCTTTGACACAGCGGAAAATAACCTCTTTTTTACAACGCCAGCAAACCGGATAGCTATGAACGATCTTGTGGGTATAGAACATCTTTCCGCGTTCTTTCAGTGCCTCGAACACCGCTTCCCGCGCATCGCCCGCTTCCAGACCGCTTAAGAAGCCGCAGGAAGGCAGCAAAATGCCGTTTTCATCCACCGGCACCAGTACAGCCAAGTTTTCCCGTTTGCCCAGTTCAAAGTCCTCGGCACCGCATCCCGGCGCGATATGCACGATACCGCAGCCTTCGTCACCGCTGACTTCTTCCCAACAAACGATATGGTGATCGACGCCTTTTTGCAGCGGAAGTTCCGGGAAACAGGTCTCATACTCCAATCCTGCAAGTTCTTCCCCTTTGTATTCCTGCAATATCTCGCCCTTGGAAGCAAACTTCTGGGTAAAGTAATTCTTTCCCATGATGATCGGGGTGTCTTCGCCCTCTAATTTTGCTTTTACATAGCTTAAATCCGGATGAACCGCCAACGCAACATTCGCGGTCAGCGTCCAGGGAGTCGTTGTCCAAACCAGCATATATGCGCTTTTATCGACAAGCGGCACCTTAAAGAACACTGCGGTATGCTCAATTTCTTTATAAGAGCCTGACATTTCATGCTCAGACAAAGATGTTCCGCATCGAGGGCACCATGGCATCGGCTTATAAATCTGCTTGATCCAGCCGTGGTCGTGGCACTTTTTCAACACCTGCCAGATACCCGTAATGTTATTGTCCTTATAAGTGTAATAAGAATTGTCCCAATCCATCCACTGTCCCAAGCGCTTGGATTGTTCCATAATCACCTTGCTGAAACGCTGTACCCGCTCGATACATTTTTCGGAGAACTTGTCCAGCCCGTAAACTTCGATATCCTTTTTGGAGTTAAAGCCCAGTTCCTTTTCCACTTCCACTTCAACCCACAAGCCCTGTCCGTCAAAGCCGTTGCGATAATGGCTTTGATACCCGTTCATGGCTTTATACCGCAGAAAAACGTCCTTTAAAGTGCGTCCCCATGCATGGTGAACACCCATCGGATTGTTGGCGGTAATCGGTCCGTCAATAAAACG
This sequence comes from Clostridiales bacterium, assembly GCA_029007575.1. Classification (GTDB taxonomy): domain Bacteria; phylum Bacillota; class Clostridia; order Oscillospirales; family Ruminococcaceae; genus HGM13222. Next base: position 7,046 of record JAQXIB010000027.1, read on the forward strand.
GTATTTTTTCCCTTTGGCATTCTTCTTCCGAAGCGCCTCAAAACATTTGTTTTGCTCCCAAAACTCCAGCACCTTTTCCTCATTCGGAACAAAGGAATACGCCGGGTCAAATGAGTCTTTCATGAAACTGTTCATTCCTTTCTTGCGCCGAAAAGCAGCCGCACATCAAAATTCCGAAGTGTGTAAGCCACTCAAAACTTCTCCGCCGGATGCCCTGCAAGGACCATATTTTTCGCCGCTTGCCCGCAAATACCCATATTGCATTTAGTATACCACAATACCGCTTTCAAATCAAGCGAAAATATCGGTTTTCAAAGGATTTTCCCGGGGATAGACAAAATACCGGAAGTTTTCAATCATGGTTGTCCTTTTGACTTTTTCTGTATTGATAAATGATATAAGGCAAAATGAGAATACGCCACAAGGTGTATACAAGGATATATATTACTTTAAAAGGGAAAATTACAAATCGGAATTTGCGCCGATAATAATACTTGCGCTGTGCAACAATAACATGTGCCCACTGCCCGCATCCCTCACACAAATCTAATTCTTTAGAAAAAATATATTTACGTGCCGGATCATCTGTTTTATTGATTTCGTTCCAGCATTTCAAGCAGTATTCAGCCATATTAATCATCCTTCCTATTTTATTACAAACAATATTATAGGTCAATTTAACCATAATTACAATAGGGAGATTTGACATAATATGGTTGGATGATAAGTTTGAAAGGAATGCTCATAACCATGACTAGGCTAAAAGAACTTCGCAAAGAAAAAGGATACACACAGATAAAAATACAAATGATGACAGGCATTGACCAAAGCGATTACTCAAAGATTGAAAACGAAAAAAGGTATTATACTTTTGAACAATGCAGAAAATTAGCCATAGCGCTTGATACCAGTATGGATTATTTGGCGGGGCTAACAGATGACAAAAGACCTTATCCGCGCAGCCTTACAAAATAGACACGTAAATATCATATAGCGAACTCTGTATTGAGAGGTAATTTTATGAGTAAGTTCAAAATTCCTTCCATTCCGCCAACCACCAACAAAACGATTCGGTTTCCCAACGATGTCATTGAACAAGTCGAGTCAGCCATTCAAGGCAAAGAATGTACTTTTTCTGCGTTTGTGATTGCCGCCGTGCGAATGGCTCTGGAAAATATGGAAGAATAATTCCTGTAAACAGTAAAACGCGCCGCAGATTCCGATAAATTGCGGCGCGTTTTTTATGATAACTTTCCTACTTTGCGGATTTTTTCCCCGTTTCCTGTCCCGGTGCCAAAATGACATTGCGGAACATTGCGTAATACCGCGGAGGGATCTGTTTGTCCTGATGATATTTACCGAAAAACCAATAACCGAACTTCACGTTTTTGCTCAGCGCATTTAAAAACGCATGGATCTTTTCGACTTCATCATCATTGTTTTTGATGTTGATAAACTGCTTCATTGAGGTTGACATATCATGCGTCACGATATAATCGACCTCGTTATGATGTTCGGCAAGATTCTGTATAGCATGCTCATATTCGGCATCGGTCGGCATTTCATGCTTCCACCAGGTCGTGCCTTCCTCACGAAGATGCTCGTCATCACTGCTGCCGCCGCCGAATGCGAACACGGTCTTTCCGTCAATATCATAGATCTCGCCACGCAAAAGCTCATATAAATTGCCGGATATCTGCCTTGCCTGTCCGCCGCATAATTCGGTCACAGGATAGGATTCCAATAAATCATAATTATCGTGACATCCGGCAATAAACATAATACGGTACTTTTGCTTTCCCAGTTTTTTCAGCACCTTTTTTTCCCGATCGGAGCCATCCCAGACAAAGCCGAAATCTCCGCAAACGATCAGCGTATCACCTTTTTTTAACTTCCTGACTTCCTTGCTTTTCAGCCGTTCGATTTCGCCGTGTAAATCACCGGTTATGTAGATCATAACTTATCATTCCTTTTTCTGACTTCCGCGGTCTTACCGCTCATTTTCCATGCAGGCCTTATTCCGCCGCACGCGCGATAGCCTGATCCAAATCCGCCAAAATGTCCGAGAGGTCCTCTATGCCGATCGACAAGCGGATGGTACCCTCGGTAATGCCCGCCGCACGCAGTTGTTCGGCCGTTAACTGACTATGAGTGGTGGTCGCCGGATGGATCACCAGAGAACGAATATCTCCCACATTGGCGACATTTTTCAGCAGTTCCAGGCTGTCGATAAACTTTGCGCCGGCTTCCCGTCCGCCTTTCAGCCCAAAAGTAAACACCGAGCCGCAGCCGTTCGGCAGATATTTTTTACTCAATTCATGATACGGATTGCTTGGCAGTCCCGGATAATTGACAAACTCCACATGGGGATTTTGCTCTAAAAATTCAGCAACCTGCTGCGCGTTCTCGCAATGCTTCTGCATCCGTAAAGGCAGGGTTTCCACCCCCTGCAATATCATAAAGGAATTAAACGGCGAGCTGCACGCGCCGAAATCCCGCAAAATCAAAGTTCTGAGGCGGGAGATGAATGCCGCCTTGCCCAAATCAGCAAACACCATGCCGTGATAGCTTTGGTCGGGCTCATTGTACAACGGGAAGCGCGCATTATCTTTATAAACGAAATTTCCGCTGTCCACAACGATGCCGCTCATAGCGTTGGAGTGTCCTCCTAAAAATTTAGTGGCGGAATGAATCACAATATCCGCTCCAAATGCGATCGGACGGCAGAGATAAGGCGTCGTAAAAGTAGAATCGACAATGACCGGTATCCCGTGTTTATGACCGATCGCCGCAATTTTTTCAATATCGGCAACATTGGCATTGGGATTTCCGACGATTTCAAAAAACAGCGCTTTGGTTTTTTCGGTAATCGCCGTTTCCCACGCTTCGAAATCATCGGGATTGACAAACGTCACTTTAATGCCCAGCCGGTCCAGCGAAACACCCAGCATATTGATCGCGCCGCCGTAAATCGCGTTGGATGCTACGATTTCATCCCCTGCTGAACACAAATTGGCAAGCGCCCCGAAAATAGCGGCATGTCCCGACGAAAATGCCACCGCTCCGACGCCGCCCTCCAATTCGGCAATCCGCTGTTCCAACACGGCATTGGTCGGATTGGTCAACCGGGTATAGATATTGCCGTCCTCTTTCAGCTCAAACAGGTTTTTCGCATGCTCCGTACTATCAAACTCATATGCGTTGGTCTGATAAAGCGGTACCGCTACCGATTTGGTGGTAGGCTCGGTCTGATACCCCCCATGCACCGCTATGGTCGCAAGCTTATATTCTTTGTTCATACCCTGCATTCATTCCTTTCACGAGGTCAAATCACTTTATTGTTTATTATAATAAATATTGCAGCATAAAATATGAACTGTTTATTAACAAATAGGCGATTTGTTCATGAGAACAGCTTGTATTCCGGCAGAAAATGTATTATAATATTTTTACTTACCAATTGTCTCCAATCAAAATGCCGTTTGAAAATGACCGCCTATGGCCATACTGATAACAGATTTTATACTAAAATTCGATTGAAAGCTTTCATCAAATTTTAGTATTACATCACTTTCCGATAGAAAGGATTAATGATATGCGCAGATTCATTGCAACCGTACTTTCCCTCTGCATTGTAATACTTTGTATCCCAAATTTATCGGTTAACGCCGCATATGCGCCCGACTTTACCGTGTCCAGCGAAAGCGCGTTACTGGTCAGTATGGATTCCGGCAAAGTGATCTATGAAAAAAACGGGGACAAGCAGCTTTATCCCGCTTCATTAACCAAAATCATGACCTGTCTGCTGGTACTGGAAAACATTCCGGAAGCCGAACTGGAAAGCACTGTGATCACCGGAAAGCAATATATTTTCGATGAACTTTATCTGAAAGGCGCTTCTCATGCAAACATTGCGGCAAAGGAACAGGTACGGGTGATCGACCTGCTCTATGCCACCATGCTGCGCTCCGCCTGCGAAGCGGCGAATATGCTTGCCGATTATATCGGAAACGGCGGTGACGACAGCATTGCCGACGCCGACAACATTCCCCGCTTTGTCGATATGATGAACCAAAAAGCAAAAGAATTGGGTGCCACAAACACCGTCTTTAAGAATGCGCACGGACTGCATGAAGATGGACAGGTCACAACGGTGAACGACCTTTACAAAATTACCAAATATGCAATCGACAAATACCCGCTGTTCCTGAAAATAGCTACTACCGTACAATACACCATGCCCGCTACCAACAAGCATTCTCAGCCGCGCACGATCTCCCACACCAACCCAATGCTGTTAAAAGGCAATTCCAATTATTATGCTTACGCGAAAGGCTTCAAAACCGGCACCACGACCGAATCCGGCAGAAACTTAATTTCGATGGCGGAATATAACAATTATAACTATCTGCTGATCACGATGAAAGCTCCCTACAAATATGATACCGGAGAGATCATTTCGGATAATCTTGCCTGTATGGACCACAAAAACATCTACAAGTGGGTATTCAACACCTTTGAGCAAAAAACCATCTTGACGACCTCCACTGCCGCTGGGCAGGCTCCGATTCAGTTAGGCAAGGACAAAGACACCCTGTTGCTGGTTCCGAAAGAAGATATTGTCACCCTGCTTCCCAAGCACGTTGATGTCAGCTCGGTACAAAAAATCCCCCATATCAATGAGAATATTTTTGCGCCGGTCAAAAAAGGACAAGTACTCGGCACCCTCGACCTGAAGCTCGCAGACGAAGTCATTGCTACGGTAGAACTTGTTGCCTCCGAGTCGGTGGAACGCAGCACCTTGCTTTACCTGCTGTATTCGGTAAAAAGCTTCTTCACCTCGTCCTATTTTAAATGGGCAATGGTAATCATTGTCGTTTTCTTGCTGGTCTATGTAACCTTGATCATTCTGTACAACAAGAAAAAGAAAAAACACAAACGGGTCACTCCCAGGCGCAAACTATAATGATGTCTGTTGAACAAGTGATAGGAGTAGTGAACATTATAATACATTTACAAAAATTGACAAAAACCGATAATTATGTTATACTAAATGCCTTATCACAAGAAAAGAACTTTCGGGTGTGAAATGATATTTTGCACTCCATTTGTTCCTTTTATCTGAATTGTTCCCAAACAGTTCAGACAATACCGAAGCAAATGCAAAAAGGAATGGTGATTTTCATGGACGACACAGAACGTACCGATGCCCCCAAAACGCACGATACCCTACCGGCTCTTTTATGCTATCTCAGTATTCTCCTCTTTATCCCTTTACTAAAAAAGGAAAAGAACGAATTCGTTTCTTATCACGTTAACCAAGGATTAGTTCTGTTTATTATCGAATTTATTGTCGGTATCGTTTTGGCGATTCTCGGATTGATTTTACAATTTGCCTCTCCGATCCTGTATAACGTGCTTTTATTTATATTTGCCGTGTTTAGCCTGTTCTTTTTGATTTGCCATGTTGTCGGCATCATCAATGTATGTCGACACAAACAAAAAAAAATTCCGGTTTTCGGTGAAATTAAAATTTACAAGCCGGAAGAGGAACAGCCGGAAGATGCTGATGCCGAATAGAATCTGAAGTACAGGGTTCCCCTGTACTTTTTTATGCACGGATAATATCCGAAAAAGTGACATAAATATGAAATAAGATTTTTTTATTGGACGGTGTTATTTTGAGTATTATTGAGATTATTTTACTGGGGCTGGGTCTTGCTATGGATGCCTCCGCGGTATCTATGACAAACGGTATGACAATGAAGCCCATGAAGCTGAAAGGTACACTTGCTACCGCTTTTGCTTTCGGATTGTTTCAAGGTGTTATGCCGCTGATCGGTTATTTTGCCGGTTCTGTGTTTGCCGAATATATGGCGGCGATCGATCATTGGATCGCGTTGATTTTATTAGGCTTTATCGGCGGAAAAATGCTTTGGGACGCATTGAAAAAAGAGGACGAAGTCGTTCCGGCAGCGCACAAGCTGACCTTGAAGCTTCTGCTTGTGCAGGCGATCGCCACCAGCATCGACGCGCTCGCAGTAGGCGTCAGCTTTGCGGCTATGAA
>JAQXIB010000028.1 GCA_029007575.1 Clostridiales bacterium
CCGCTCACCATGATTACAAGCAAGCAGCTTTTACCTATTTTTGATAAACCGATGATCTATTATCCGCTTTCTACCTTGATGCTCGCGGGAATAAGGGATATCCTGATCATCTCCACGCCGACTGATCTGCCCAACTTTCAAAAATTGTTGGGAAACGGGAGCGAGTATGGTTTAAGGCTGTCTTACAAGGAGCAGCCGTCGCCCGACGGACTGGCACAGGCATTTATCCTGGGAGAAGAATTTATCGGTGATGATAATTGCGCCATGATTTTAGGAGATAATATTTTTTATGGCAACGGACTGAGTCATTTGCTTCGGGAAGCGGCTGAAACACCGAATAAAGCGACTGTATTCGGGTATTACGTCGAAGATCCCGAACGTTTCGGTGTAGTTGAGTTTGACGAAAGCGGAAAGGTGATTTCGGTGGAAGAAAAGCCTCAGGTTCCGAAATCCAACTATGCGATTACCGGATTGTATTTTTATGATAACCGTGTGGTGAAGTATGCCAAGAGCTTGAAACCGTCGGCACGCGGCGAATTGGAGATTACCGATCTGAACCGTATTTATCTGGAAAACGGCGATTTAAATGTGAAACTGCTGGGAAGAGGATATGCGTGGCTGGATACCGGAACAATGGATAGCTTGCTGGAAGCGGGACAGTTTGTCAGCATGATTGAAAAGCGCCAGGGAATCAAAATCTCCGCTCCGGAGGAAATCGCTTATCAAAAGGGCTGGATTACAAAGGAAAAGCTGTTGGAATCCGCCGCGAAATACGGGAAATCCACTTATGGTCAGCACTTGCAAAAGGTTGCCGAGGGAAAATATAAATATTAAGGAATCGATTGAGAATGAAACTATTAATTACCGGAGCAAAAGGGCAATTGGGTACCGAATTGCTGCGTGTTTTGAAATCGGGAAAAACCGAGATCGGTTCCGTACCGGAACAGTTGATTGGTGCGGAGCTGGTGGCTGTGGATCTGGATGAGCTGGATATTACCGACTTGGCAGCGGTAAAAAGCACCGTGTCGGCAGTCAATCCGGATATCATGATCAACTGTGCGGCATATACCAATGTCGATCGTTGCGAAACGGATCAGGATGTTGCTTTTCGAGTGAATGCGCTTGGAGCAAGAAATCTGGCGATGGCGGCAGAAGCTTGCGGTGCAAAGCTGATTCATGTTTCTACCGACTATGTGTTTGCGGGGGACGGAACGGTTCCTTATTCCGAGTGGGATGTTTGTGCGCCGAAAAGTGTTTACGGTGCTTCTAAACGCTTGGGTGAGGAATATGTGGCGGATTTTTGCAGCCGGTTTTTCATTGTCAGAACTGCTTGGCTATATGGCTATGTCGGGAAAAACTTTGTCAAAACAATGATGAAGCTCGGAAAAGAGCGCGGCGAATTGACTGTCGTCAACGACCAGCGGGGAAATCCGACCAATGCGGCAGATTTGGCACACCACCTGCTGAAACTGGCTGTTACTGAGGAATATGGTATTTATCACTGTACCGGAAACGGAGAATGCACATGGTATGATTTTGCTTGCGAAATTATACGTCTTGCAAAAATCAAATGCAAAATTACACCTTGTACTACTGCGGAATATCCCAGCCCCACGCCGCGACCGGCATATTCTTCATTGGATAATAGAATGCTTCGCTGTACAGTCGGGGATGAGATGCGCGACTGGAAAGAAGCGCTGCAATGCTTTATGAATCATTATCAGGGAGAGAATTAACCGAACCTCGCGGTTATTCCTGCAGGTGATAGAAAGGAACGAACAAGTTTTATGAAAACCTATTTGGTTACCGGAGGCGCCGGATTTATCGGCTCCAATTTTGTGATTTATATGCTTTCCAAGTATAACGACGTGCGGATCGTGAACGTGGACGCGCTCACTTATGCGGGCAATTTGGAAAACTTGGTCAGTGTGGAAAACCATCCGAATTATCGGTTTGTGCAAGCAAATATCTGTGACGCTGAAGCAATCTCCAAAATTTTTGAGGAAGAAACGATTGATTACGTTGTGAATTTCGCGGCAGAAAGCCATGTAGACCGTAGTATTTCCGATCCGGAAATCTTTGTGAAAACTAACGTACTGGGTACAGTAAATTTGTTAAATCTGGCGAAAAAGGCATGGCAGACCGGAAATGATACCTATCGCGACGGCTGTAAATTCTTGCAGGTTTCGACCGATGAGGTTTACGGGTCTCTGGGCGCGGACGGATTTTTTACCGAGAAGACACCGCTTGATCCGCACAGCCCTTACTCGTCCAGCAAAGCGTCGGCGGATTTGTTTGTGAAGGCTTATGCAGACACTTATAAATTTCCGGTGAACATTACCAGATGCTCCAATAACTATGGTCCGTATCAATTTCCGGAAAAGCTGATTCCTTTGATGATTAATAATACGCTTTCTCATAAATCCTTGCCGGTTTACGGCGACGGGATGCAGATACGGGATTGGCTGTACGTAGAAGATCATTGCAAGGCGATTGATATGGTGATCCGCGGCGGCAGGTCAGGTGAGGTTTACAATGTCGGCGGACATAATGAGCGTCCGAATGTATTTATTGTGCATACGATTCTGGATTATATCAAGGAGCATGTCGATCACGAGGTCGGAGAGCAGATGATCAAGCATGTGGAGGATAGAAAAGGACATGACCGTCGTTACGGCATTGATCCGGAGAAAATTAAAAATGAACTTGGGTGGTACCCGGAAACGCCCTTTGAAAAAGGTATTGTAAAAACGATTGAATGGTATCTTTCCCACAAAGAGTGGATGGAAAATGTCACCAGCGGGGATTATCAAAAATATTATGATAAAATGTATGCCAATCGTTGATAAGTACTGATGGTTTCAATCAAAAGACGGGGTGAGTTCTGACTCACCCCGTACTCGTTTTGTTAGGAAAGGAATCGATAAAATGGGAAAGTTTACATTTCATCAAACGGAAATCGAGGGAGTTATTATCGTTGAACCAACGGTGTTTGGCGATAATCGCGGTTATTTCATGGAAACCTATCAGCAGGAAGAATTTCAGGCCGGCGGAGTCGATACCGTATTTGTGCAGGATAATCAGTCAAAATCCCGCAAAGGCGTTTTGCGCGGTCTGCATTTTCAAAAAAACTATCCGCAGGGCAAGCTGGTTCGTGTCATTAATGGGGAAGTATTTGACGTTGCCGTAGATCTGCGCAAGAACAGCAAAACCTATGGTAAATGGGTTGGAGTGGTACTTTCGGCGGAGAACAAGAAGCAGTTTTATATTCCGAAAGGCTTTGCACATGGTTTTTTGGTGCTATCGGAGGAAGCCGAATTTGTTTATAAATGCGACGAACTGTATCATCCGGAGGATGAAGGCGGACTTGCATGGGATGATCAAACGGTGGGCATTGACTGGCCAATATCGGCGGACATGGAAGTTTTGCTGAGCGAAAAGGATAAGGTACATCCCGGTTTAGGTGCTTTTTCCTTCGAAATATAGTAGGTTTGCAAAACATTCCGGTTTGTACCCGGAATATCATACGATGCTTCTGATTTCAAATTGGTAAGGATGTGGTGAGTTGAACAGCAAAGTAAAAGGAATATTGAAAAACTTTTCCTATTCTTTTGCTGCCAATATTACTTCAACATTGATTTCGATGGTTTTGGTTGCTTTTGTACCAAAGTTGTTGGGGCAAACGGAATATAGCTATTGGCAGCTCTATGTCTTTTATACCGGATATGTGGGCTTTTTCCATTTTGGGCTGGCAGACGGAATTTACCTGCGCTACGGCGGAAAGGAATATGATGAAATTCCGAAACCGCTTTTTCATTTTCAGCTTTGGACATTGATTGGCTGTGAAATCATTCTTGCCATCGTATTGTCAACTCTTGTTGTCTTTTTGGTACCCGATTCCGATAAGATGCTGATTTTAATTTTAACGGCTCTTTGCTGTGTGTTGGTTCTGCCGCGCACCATGCTTCAATATGTTTTGCAGGGCACTAACAGAATCAAAGAATACGCACGCAATTTAATGATTGAAAAAGTGATGTATGGCTCTTTAGTGGTCGTTGCTTTAGCATTGGGATTCAGAAATTATGAGTATCTGCTTTTAGCCGATATTATTGCAAAAGCGGTTACACTTTTTACTATGTGCCTTTCCTGTAAAGATATCGTGATACAGAAAACAGTTTCTTTCGGAGAGGGAATCCGGGAAGTTTGGGAGAATATCAGTGTCGGCATCAAACTGATGTTCTCCAATATTGCAGGTATGCTGATTGTCGGAATTGTCCGGTTTTCGATCGAACAGGTGTGGAGCGTGGAAACTTTTGGAAAAGTTTCATTGTCTATGAGCGTATCCAATCTGATGATGCTGTTTATCACCGCGGTAAGTGTGGTGATGTTTCCGCTTTTGAAGCGTACCCCGCAGGAAAAATGGGCGGATAATTATAACCTCATGCGGAATATTTTAATCATTCCTTTGTTGGGACTGTTGGTACTTTATTATCCGGCAAAGATTGTGTTGTCTGCGTGGCTCCCGCAATACGAAGAAAGCCTTCGCTATATGGCGTTGATGTTCCCGATGTGCTTGTATGAGGGAAAAATGTCGATGTTGATCAATACTTATATGAAGGCAATGCGGATGGAAAAGCAAATGCTGCTTGTCAACTTGGTATCGGTTACACTCAGTGTGCTGTCAACGGGATTGGTGATATTCTTATTAAAGAATTTGGTTTTGAGCGTTGTATCGATCATGGTATTGCTTGCTTTCCGGTGTATCTTAGCGGAGCTGATTCTTGCCAAAAGACTTTCTTTAAAAGTAGGAACAGATATTGTTTTGGAAGTGTTGATGACCGCCTTGTTTGTGGTTTCCAACTGGTTTATTAACAACTGGCTGTGCGTGGTTGTTTATGCAGTCGGTTATCTGGTGTATTTGATGATTCGCCGTAAGAGCATTATTCCGATGGTGCAAACGGTGAGAGGAATGTTAAAAGCAAGATAATACTAATACTAAAATCTAATGAAATACTTTTATTCTTTCCGGTCTGAATTGCGCCAGAAAGCGTTATCCTCCTTGCTGGGCGTCAGCCCAGCGGCGTCGTCTGCCTTTTCTGACACAATTCATCCTCGGAAATCGCTTAAAGCTTTCAATTAGATTTTAGTATAAAACAAATAGCGGGGAGTATGTGTTCGACATGCTCCCCGCTAGTGTTTTATCAATCTTTCATTGTTACATTACGGTGCGGAAAAAAGGCTTTTACCGTTCTTCACGGAAATAGGAAAGGCCGAGATGTGCAGGCGGCTGATTTTCCCGGCGTTTGCGCATGCTGATCAGAACTAATACCAGAATCGTTACTACATAGGGGAGCATCTTGAAGATTTCCTGCGAACTGCGTCCCAGACCGGGAATATACAGATAAACAATATACAAGCCGCCGAATAGGATGGAACCGAGGATGCCGATGTTTGGCTTCCATAGCGCGAAAATAACCAAAGCGATAGCAAGCCATCCGCGGTCGCCGAAGCCGCCGTTGGTCCATGCGCCGCCGATATAGTCCATCACGAAGTAAAGACCGCCGAGCCCTGCAATCGCGCCGCCGATGCAGGTGGCGAGATATTTATATCTTGTTACATTGATTCCGGCAGCGTCGGCTGTCGCGGGGCTTTCACCGACCGCACGGAGATTCAACCCGATGCGGGTATGCCCTAAAACCCAAGAGGCTACCAAGGCAATGGCTATGGCAAGGTAAGCTAAAAATCCAAAGGAAAGGAACGTGTCACCAAATAAGCCAAGCTTATCGGCAAACGGCAGAGTGGCTTTGAAGCAGGCACCGGTTTCCAGCAACGAGATGGAACCGCCTTCTCCGAATAGGCTGGATAAAGAGCCGCCGAAGAAGTTGCCAACGCCGATACCGAACGTGGTAAGCGCAAGACCGGTTACATTTTGATTTGCGCGAAGGGTGATGGTCAGAAAACTGTAAATTAAGGACAGAATGATCGAGCCTAACAGTGACGCCGCAAATGGGATCAACACGCAGAGAAAAGGATTCAGTACCTCAGACGATTTTTCGTAAAAATAGGCGCCGATTACTCCGGAAATGCCGCCGATATACATAATTCCGGGAATACCGAGGTTAAGGTTGCCGGATTTTTCGGTGATCATTTCACCGGTAGAACCGTAAAGCAGCGGGATACCTTGAATAATGGCCTGCTTGATAAACATTGCAATAGTGCTAATCAATTCTTACCCCTCCTTTTTAGTGTTGCGAAAGTTGATTTTGTAGTTCACAAAAAACTCGCATCCGATAATGAAGAAGAGAATGATACCGGTCAAGATATCCGAAACGCTCTCATTCAGCCGGAACGTGGTGGCAATTTCGCCTGCACCTCGGTCAAGGAAAACGATCAGAAAAGATACCAGCCCCATGACGTAGGGGTTGAATTTCGCAAGCCAGGACACCATGATGGCGGTGAAGCCTTGACCGCCGACGGTGTTGGTCGAAATCGTATGATCGGTACCGGCAACCAGCATCAATCCGGCAATGCCGCACAGAGCGCCTGACACCAGCATGGTGCGAATAATGACCTTTTTCACATTGATGCCGATATAACGCGCGGTATTTTCACTTTCTCCGACCACTGAAATTTCGTATCCGTGTTTGCTGTATTTTAAATAAATGAATACCGCAACGGTGATCACAACTACAATTAAAATGTTCATCAGATACTTTTGTCCGAATAGAGAAGGAAACCAACCACTTTTGCTGGTGGGATTGATCAATCCTACCGTGTTTGAGCCTTTCGGATTTTCCCAGAACGTGATGCAAAAGGAAACGAGCTGGATGGCGACATAGTTCATCATCAGGGTGAACAGTGTTTCATTGGTTCCCCAGAACGCTTTGAAAACTGCCGGAATCACCGCCCACAGCATTCCTCCCGCCACGCTGGCAATCAGCATCACGAGCAATAATACCGGCGTGGGGAGCTGATTTCCCAAACCGATCATGCAGCCTGCGGAAATCAGACCGCCGATCAATACCTGCCCCTCGGCTCCGATGTTCCAAAAGCGCATTTTGAACGCCGGTGTTACCGCGAGGGAAATGCAGAGCAACATGGCTGTTTTTTGCAATGCGATCCACAGCTTGCGTTCGGTGCCAAAGGTACCTTTGATCATGGCGGCATAGACCTGTGCCGGATTGTATCCTGTCAGCAGAATGATAACGATTGCGCACACAACAAGCGCTGCTGCAATCGCAACAACCCGTACCAGCCAAGATTTCCACCATACCATTGCGTCACGTTTGGTGATATGGAACAACGGCTCACGAACCTTTTTTTTAGGTTTACTCATTTTGCGCACTTCCGTTCTTTTGGGTCATTAAGAGTCCGATCTGTTCTTTGGTAGCGGTTCTTCCGTCAACGATGCCGTTGACTCTGCCCGAACCGATTACCATGATTCGGTCACACAGTTCGAGAAGAACATCCAGATCTTCTCCCACAAAAATAACTGCGACACCGCGCTCTTTTTGTTGGTTCAACAAATTATATATGGTGTAAGATGAGTTGATATCCAAGCCTCTTACCGGATATGCTGCCATTAGCACGGTGGGGGAAGCGGCTATCTCACGACCGACCAGTACCTTTTGCACGTTTCCGCCCGAAAGACGGCGCACCGGTGTCGTTGGGCTTGGAGTCACGACTTCAAGCTGCTCAATAATTTTATCGGCAAGTGATTTCGGTGCTTTTCGTTCTACAAAAAAAGATTTTCCTTTCCGATAGCTGCGCAGCATCATGTTGTCGATGATGTCCATGTTGCCGACCAATCCCATTCCGAGACGATCTTCCGGCACAAAAGAGAGACGGACACCGAGATCGCGGATCTGCATCGGTGTTTTGTCGCGCAGATCGTCGGTATCGCCTGTTTTCGGATTGTGATAAAGAATTTCTCCCTCATCCAGATGTTGTAAGCCGGCAATGGCTTCCAGCAGTTCTCGCTGCCCGCTGCCTGCAATGCCTGCAATACCGAGTATTTCTCCGGAACGGGCGGTGAAAGAGATATTATCCAGTAATTTTACGCCTTCCCAGTTGAGGCAGTTGATATTTTTGACTACCAATCGGTCTTGCGGGTTGACCGGCTCGCTGCGCTGGATATTCAGACTGATTTTTTTACCGACCATCATTTCGGTCAGTTGCGACTCATTGGTTTCGGAGGTTTTTACGGTGTCGATGTATTCGCCTTTCCGCAGTACCGAAACGCGGTCGGACAGCGATAGTACCTCATGAAGCTTGTGTGTGATGATAATAATTGCCTTGCCGTCATCCCGCATCCGACGCAAAACAGCGAACAGTTTTTCGGTTTCCTGTGGAGTCAGAACAGCAGTCGGTTCATCCAGTATCAGAATATCCGCGCCGCGGTACAGCACCTTGATGATTTCTACGGTTTGTTTCTCGGAAACCGACATCTCGTATATTTTTTTCATGGGATCGATTTCGAATCCGTATTTTTCACTGATTTCGCGTACGCGTCCAGCAGCTTTTTTGATATTAAACCGCCCTTTTTCTTTTAATCCGAGTACAATATTCTCGGTGGCAGTAAAAACATCAACCAGTTTAAAATGCTGATGAATCATGCCAATTCGATACCGAAAAGCGTCCTTGGGAGAACGGATCATGACTTCCTCTCCGTTAATAAAAATGCGGCCTTCATCCGGAAAATAAATTCCCGAAATCATGTTCATTAAGGTCGTTTTTCCGCTTCCGTTTTCGCCGAGGATCGAAAGGATTTCCCCTCTGTTGACAGTGAGGCATACATTATGGTTTGCGACAACGCTTCCGAAACGTTTGGTTATATTTCTGAGTTCGATCGCTGCATCAACCCCCATATTATTTCCCCCTTCTTTTATTAGTATCATCCCACACTGGAACAGTGCGGTAATGTTCTTAATTTTCAAAACGCCGCTGCTTGTTTTACAGCAGTCTTTTCAGAATTAAATATCAATAAATAAGTTTAGGCGGGGCAGTTTTTGCCCCGCCGATTGAAAACTTGTCAGGATTATTGCGCATCCGGGAAAACACCGGTGATGCCATCAATTGCGATATAGAAATACGGTGCAGAACGCATTTCGGATTCATGGAAGTAACCGTCATATACAACGTTAGTGTCAACTTCAAATTTGTCGTCCGGAACAACGTCAGCTTTTGTGCCTTCTTCCAAAGCTTTGCCACCTACAGTGAAGGTAGAAGTATCAAATACTTTCAGCTCGCCGGATTCCAGTTTTGCTTTTACTTCATCGAGTTTTGCCTGTGTGCCCTCAGCGGCTACTTTGTCATTGAGTTCGGTTAAGAGAACAGCGCCTTCTTTCATGGTAGCGCAATAGTCCGTCTTAATTTCTTTTCCGTCTTTGACTGCTTCGATGATCATTTTGAAATAAGGCTCCCAAGAAATTTTGGAAGAAATCAAAGCGGTGTTCGGACCCATGGAACGAGTATCCAGGTTGTAAGCAACATTCGGGACACCGGCTTCTTCACAAGCCTTCGGAGCGCCCTCAGAGTCAGCGTGCTGGCTGATGAGTTTGCAGCCTGCTTTGATCAAAGCGTTTGCAGCTTCTTTTTCTGCACTGATATCGAACCAAGAGTTGGTGTATTTTACATCCATGGTAACGGTCGGGCAAACAGATTTTGCACCGAGATAGAAGGAGGAGAAACCGGAAATAACTTCTGCATACGGGAAAGCACCGATATAACCCATTTTGGCTTCTTCTGCGGTGAATTTACCTGCAGCGATCATTTCGTTGAGCTTCATTCCGGCAGCTACACCGGCAAGATAACGGCCTTCATAGATGGAAGCAAAGGCGTTATGGAAGTTCGGCAGATTTTTGGAGAGAGCATTGGTACCGGTTGCGTGACAGAATTGTACATCGGTAAATTCTTCTGCAGCTTGGATCATGAATGGCTCAAAACCAAAACTGTCTCCGAAAACGAGATCACAGCCTGCGTCAACAAGTGCAGCAGCAGCTTCATAGCATTCGCTGGATTCCGGAATGTTGGTTTTGAACATCACTTGATCGTCGGTGAGACCGAGTTCTTGTTGTACTGCTTTGGCAGCGTCCATAAAGTTTTTGTCATAAGTGGAGTTTTCATCATGCAGGAAAATGAAACCTACTTTGAGATCGTCACTTTTTTTATCGTCGCCGGAACCGCAAGCAGCCAGCGAAAATAACATCGTGACAGCGAGAAGTGCTGAAATGAGCTTTTTCATTACTTTTTTCCTCCCAAAAAATTATGATTTAAAAGTGCATTAAAGGAATCAGTCACGAAAATGGATTTGTCCGTTTTCCATGGATTCGACGATTGCAAGTGATTCCACCCGAAGCCCCGACGCACGGAGCTTGTCCCCCCCGTGTTGGAAGCCTTTTTCAATCGCTATGGCGGCACCAACCGCTTCTGCTCCTGCTTGATTGATGATGTCGAGCAATCCTTCAAGCGCTTTGCCGTTGGCAAGAAAATCGTCAACGACCAAGACACGGTCGGCAGAGGAAAGATATTCCCGCGCCACGACAACATCATAATCCACCCCATGTGTGTAGGAGTGAACAACGGTCTTGTAGGTTTCGCCCGAGACATTTCCGGTTCGATGTTTTTTTGCAAAAACCGCCGGAACGTGCATAGCGGCACTGGCAGCAACGGCGACAGCGATGCCGGACGACTCAATCGTCATGATTTTTGTCACGCCGCTTCCGGCGAACAATCGTGCGATTTCCCGTCCCATTTCCATCAAAAAATCACCGTCAAGCTGATGATTCAAAAAAGAGCCGACTTTCAAGATGTTACCCGGAAGCACTGTTCCTTCTTTGAGAATTTTGTCTTCAAGTGCCTTCATGCAGCCAGCCCTCCCTGGAAAAATAAAAAAACAGACTTTGAGATACCAAGCCTGTCTGCCAATACCCGCACCTTGCGGCGAGGGAAACCAATAGTCATGACTTGCGGCGTCACGGTAGAAACATTTGGAGCCGTGCGGAGATCTCTCCGAAAAATCCAAACCTATATTGGCAACCGATTCAATTTATAAGTTTATCGTATCACACTGAATCCGGAATGTCAACAAAATTCGACGTCATTTTTTATCTTTGTAATTGTAAACAAATTGCTAAAAATGAGTAAAATTTACTTGTACAAAGTGACAATCTGCCTGTTCGCATTGCGCTGGAACAGGCAGATTGTATCAAAAACTGCAACCGCTTCCTACGCCGGACATATATCCATCAGAAGCATTATTTGGTAATGCAGTCTGCGACATAAATCCCCATAGCGCCGGACTGGGACAGACCGCGGCAGATGCCGCTGCCGTCACCGATGATATAAACACCTTCCACCAGTTCAAATTTTTCATTCTGAAAAACAGGACGGATGGAATAATATTTGCTTTCACATCCATACAGCAAGGTATCATCGTTCGCGGTTCCCGGAGCAACGCGATCCAGGGCGTAAATCATCTCGATAATGTTGGTCAGAATTCGATGCGGCAGTACCAGCGAAATATCGCCTGCGGTTGCGCGCAAGGTCGGTATGACGGTATTTTGCCCGAGCCGATGGTCGTTGGTGCGCCGTCCGCGGACCAAGTCCCCAAACCGCTGGACCAGAACGTTTCCGTTCCCGATCATGTTGGCGAGCTGAGAGATGCTTTCCGCGTACTCGGTGGGCTGATTAAACGGCTCGGTAAAGCGGATGCTTGACAGGATCGCGAAATTACAGTTGTCCGTTTTCTTATCGGCTTCCGCAAAGGAGTGGCCGTTTGCGGTGATAATCCCGTGGTTGTTTTCGGCTGAAACCAATCCGCCTTTGTTAAAGCAGAACATCCGGCAGCGGTCCTCAAAGGTTTTGGTTTTGTAAAGAATTTTCGGCTCGTAAATTTGGTCGGAAAATTCTTTCCAAATGATGTCCTTCATTTCTACCCGCACACCGATATCCACATAATTAGAACGCATCTTGACATCAAACTTGCGGCAGAAGTCCGCCACGAAGCTTGCGCCGCCTCGTCCGGTAGCGATAATAATATTCTTGGCGCGCAATGTTTCGCCGTTGGTGTAATGAAGCAGGTAAGCGTTTTCGTCCCGCTCTACCGAAGTACAGTCGTAAAAGGCGTATAGATCAGTGCCGGATTCTGATATTGCGTTGATGAGATTCTGCATGGTCAGATAGTTGTTGTCGGTGCCGAGATGTTTGACGTTCATATCGAGCAGGCGCAGATTGTTTTGCAGGCACTTGAGTTTGAGCTCCTCGTTGGAACGATATACTTTCGGTATGCCGGAGGTGCAGTATTGATTGAGGATTTTGTCAACCTCGTCAATATAGAGATTGGCAGTATCGTCGCCCAATTCTTCTCCCAAGGTTCCGCCGTAAGCGGTACCGAGATTGAATTTACCGTCTGAAAAGGCGCCCGCGCCTGCGTATCCGCTTGTGATACTGCAGGTCTTGCAATGCACACAGGTCTTATCCTTACCTGCAGGACAGTGCCTTTTTTCCAGTGTGTTGCCGCGTTCGGTGATGGCGATGCGCATTTCAGGTGTGTTTTTACGAAGCCGGAACGCCGCCATCAGCCCGCCGATTCCGCCGCCGATGATAACAGTATCATAGTTTTTGATTTCAGACATCGTTATTTACTCCTAAATTTTTTTCTGAACACAAAGAACTGGGCTACAATTTTCCATACAGAAAAATGTAACCCTCATTCCTTTCTTATTTTAAATGAAATTCCAAGGATTGTCAACAACCAAAAAATGCATTCTTCGTGATCCGTGTTTTCTGTTTTCAGAGGCAGCACTCTCTTGCATTCATTTCATTTTTGCGGTATGATAAAGGAAATTTGAATCACTTGTCGGGAAGGCGATATTATGAAATTGGACGGAAGCGTGGTAACATCTTTTTTTCGGGATGCATTTTCTTTAAAAGCGGATTGTGCATCGGCGGAGGAAATCCAAAATTCCATTCAATCTGGGGCGAAAATCAAAGGCACCAATATGTGCATTTTAATTCTTGCCATTTTAATTGCGTCGATCGGGCTGAATATGAATTCGACCGCCGTGATTATCGGCGCTATGCTGATTTCTCCGCTGATGGGAGGCATTATGGCGATTGGATACGGTATTGCGACCAATGATTTGAAAACCGCAAAATCTGCGGCTTTTGGGCTGTTGTTTCAGGTTGTGATTTGTATTCTGACGTCAACCATTTATTTTACGCTTACGCCGATTTCCACAGCACACTCTGAACTTTTGGCACGGACAAGTCCTTCGATATGGGATGTTTTAATCGCGATCTGCGGTGGTTTGGCCGGAATTATCGGGGTGACCAGAAAAGAAAAGACTAATGTAATTCCGGGTGTCGCAATTGCCACGGCGTTGATGCCGCCTTTGTGCACTGCGGGATTTGGGTTGGCGGCGCACAAGCTTTCTTATTTTTTAGGCGCGATGTATCTGTTTTTTATTAACAGCTTTTTTATCTGCCTGACAACGGTCGTGATTGTCAAAATATTAAAGCTGCCCTGTAAAACGATGTTGGACAAAAAAGCACAAAACCGTTTGCGGATCAACATTGCGGTGATTGCGGTAGTCACCGTGATACCCAGTATTATTTTGGCGTACGGCATTGTCAAGGATGCCGTGACGGAACGCAACGTAACGAATTACTTATCCGAGCAGTTTGCTTTCAGTGACACTCAAGTTGTTAAGTCGAATTTAAATCAGGATAAAAAAACGATCGAAGTTGCGCTGATTGGAAAAAGAGTGAGCGACGACGTCCTTCAAACATTGGAAAAACAATTGCCGAAGTACGGACTGGATGGGATGTCTTTAAAGGTCACTCAGACCGATTTGGGCGGTGCGGTTACTCAGGATGAGGTCAAAGAACTGCTGGATTCCGATGAAAATATCAATGTTGCGTTAAAAGATCAGGAAATTAACGGATTAAAAAATCAGATCGAAGAGTACCAAAATAACGAGAAGCTTTATCAAAACCAAATTTCAGAGCTAAAAGAGAAAATAGAGGGCTATCAGAAGAAAGAATTTAATGCGGAAGCACTTTCCAAAGAGCTGATCGCACTCTATCCCGAAGTGACCGGGTGTTCGGTCGGCTTTCAAAACGATTGGAATAAGGATGCAACCGGGCAGCAGGAAATTTTGGCGGTGACGATCAAAGGACGAAATATCACCACTTCGAAAAAAAACAAAATCGCCGATTGGTTTCAAGTGAAGACGGGCGCCAAAACCGTAAAGGTGTATGTGAATCCAAAATAATGATGTGTGAAATGGGTTGTTTTTAATGCGGGATTGCCAATGTTGATCGACAATCCTGCAAAATATTTTTTGTTTGTTGCGGTTTTTTTCTGTTTGGTGCTTGAAATCGGGAAAAATTTATGTTATAATAAAGTGCAATCTGGGTGTGGCGCAGGTGGTAGCGCGCTACCTTGGGGTGGTAGAGGCCGTGGGTTCAAGTCCCGTCACTCAGACCAGACTGAGTCTGGACGCAATTCGCGTTCGGACTCTTTTCTTTTATTGAGGTATCCTGTTTTCAGCAAGACGTTGCCTTTTTCTAACCGGTCATGCTAAAGAAAAATCAAAATGGCATCTTAACGAAAAAAGTTTTGATTTTTCGCTTGCAGACAATGTCGTTATGGAAAGCAGCATACACGGTGCAAGGCGATGGAATCAAAGAACATCAACCGGGAGACGCAGATGAAAAAGTATGATTATTTAATTGTAGGCAGCGGTCTGTTTGGCAGTGTATTCGCTTATGAAGCGACCAAGCGCGGATATCATTGTCTTGTTATTGATAAACGCAGCCATACCGGAGGAAATATATATTGTGAACAGAAGGCGGGAATTTCGGTTCACTGCTACGGTGCGCATATTTTCCATACGAATGATAAAGAAATTTGGGATTATGTGAATCAATTTGCCGACTTTAACCGGTATACAAACTGCCCGATCGCGAATTATCACGGAGAAATCTATAATTTGCCGTTTAATATGAATACGTTTCATCAAATGTGGGGAGTAACCACTCCGCAACAGGCGAAGGAAAAAATCGAAGAACAGCGCAAGCAGGTTACGGGGGAGCCGAAAAATTTAGAGGAGCAGGCTATTCGTTTGATCGGCTATGATTTGTATCAAAAGCTGGTAAAGGGATACACCGAAAAACAGTGGGGAAGAGCCTGTACAGAGCTTCCTGCTTTTATTATTAAGAGGCTGCCGGTTCGTTTTACATATGACAATAATTATTTTAATGATGCTTATCAAGGAATCCCGATCGGCGGATATAACCAAATAATCGACAGCTTATTAGCGGGCTGTGAGATTCGCTTGGAAACTGATTTTACGAAAGACCGCGACGTTTTGTCTGCTATGGCGGATAAAATTGTCTATACCGGCACGATTGATTCTTTTTATGATTACCGTTTCGGCCAGTTGGCATATCGCAGCTTGAAATTTGAGGATGAAGTTTTAGAAACATCGAATTATCAGGGAGTTGCCGTAGTAAATTATACCGACGAGCAGACCCCGTTTACAAGAATCATTGAACATAAGCATTTTGAATTCGGGACGCAGGAAAAAACCGTGATCACACGCGAATATCCGGTTTCCTGGCAATCCGGTATGGAGCCTTATTATCCGGTCAACGACGCTGAAAACCAACGCTTGTTTGAACAGTATCATGAGATTGCCAAACAGGAACAAAATGTCATTTTCGGCGGCCGCTTAGCAGAGTATCAGTATTATGATATGGATAAGGTCATTGCTTCTGCGTTAAAAGCCGCAAAAACGTATTTGTAAATTCTGCGGATATTGTGAATTTCGTATGCAATTTCAGGAAAGGTTGCTTATATCATGGATGAGGTAAAAGTGAGCATTATTATGCCGGTGTATAAAGTAGAAAGCTATGTCGGCAAGGCAATCGAAAGCATGCAAAAGCAAACTTTGACCGACTGGGAGTTTTTGATTGTCGATGACGGATCGCCGGATCAGAGCGGAGCAATTTGCGATGAATATGCGCGGCAGGACAGCAGACTGCGGGTAATCCATAAGGAAAACGGCGGTGCTCCCTCCGCAAGAAATATTGCCATTGATCTTGCAAAGGGAAAATATATGTATTTTCTGGATTCTGATGACTGGGCGGAACCGACCATGTTGGAAGACATGGTTAACTTAGCGGAGCAGCACGGACTGGAATTAGTGGTTTCGGGCTATTATATCGATACCTACTATAACGAAACCGAAAAATTTACGCAGGAGCAATATGCACCCGACCGGGTATATGGCTCTCAGGCGGAATTTCGCCGGGATGCGCATCGGCTGTTTGATAAAAACTTGTTATATACTCCTTGGAACAAGCTGTATTTATCGAAATATATTTTGGATCATAAGCTTTATTTTCCCAAAACCTTCTGGGATGATTTTCCGTTTAATTTATCGGTGATACGTGATGTGGAAAAAGTAGGAGTGCTTTCCGATAAATATTATCATTTCATCCGTCAGCGTGCGGAATCCGAAACGGCAAAATACCGCAGTGATATGTATGATAAGCGGGAAGAAGAACATCAATGGATGCTGGAATTATATGAATACTGGGGAGAAATGTCTCCTGAAATCGACGAGTTTCTTTGCCGGCGATACATTGAGCGTGTGATCGGATGTATTGAAAATGTGACTAATAAAAACTGTCATTTGCCTGCGAAAGAAAAGAAGGTGATGATCAAAAAAATGATCACCGATCCGAAAGCAGTCAAAGCGGCGCAGGTGGCACAGCCGAAATCTTCTTATATGAAGCTTCTTTTATGCCCGATCAAATGGCAGAACACATGTCTTGCTTATCTGGAAAGTCGCGTTATTTCCGCTGTGAAATCCCGGAACACTAAAATGTTTGCAAAATTAAAAGCGGGCAGGTAATCTACATATTATCGGTCGAAACTTTGATGAGCGGTGTTGTTTGTGTCGTTTCGTTTTAACCGCGTGAAAAATTGTTCCATACACTTCACGGCTGTTTTTCTGTTTCATAGACGTTAAATGATTCGCTTTGACAAAATATTCAAAAAATTTTAAAAAACGTTTTAAAATCTATTGACAAATGTCGATTCAAGGTGTAAGATACATTTATAACAGCAAAATAAATATCTTATTGCTGTCAAAAAATTGAATATTGTTGTGCAAATGATTGTTGTTTAATAGTAAAATCTTCGAAAGAGGATGGCACAAAGCTAAAGGGCCTTACCTATTGCTTTTGCAATAGCTGGCAGCCAGTTACCGTTGCATCTTTGCATAAAATCCTCTTAGCAGGCAGGGTTGTCACTTGAAAGATAACGCTGTTTTTATCAAGAGCTTTTTATTTGTGGAGTTACACAGGGAACTGTTGTAACTCCTTTTTTATTGTCTAGGCAACACGCTCCATATTATGACACGATCACACACAACATAAAAGGAGGAATTGTGTGGAAAAATGGATAATCGTTTCAATCGCATTTATCGCAGGGATCGGTCTTGGCATCGGTGCAAATGCATTGACTAAAGTCTTGATTAAACGGAGGTCTGACCAACCATACCGCGCGTGGTACATCAATTACCGATTTTCGCCTGTTATTTGGGCGGCGTGCTTTGCTGTAATTTTGGCTGTTCAGGCGCTTTTCAAAAACGATATTTGGGGATTGGTACGATTATCGGTCATTTTATTTGCATGCGCCTGTATTGCTGCTACGGATGCTTGCATTCGAAAAGTCCCCAATTCTATGCTTGGACTAATGCTTCTTAACACTCTTGTTTTTACCTTGTTTCATTTACCGGCTTTTCATTTGCTTCAAACAGCAGCGGCGGTTGCAGGCGCCATTATCGTATTCCGTATTCCATCTTTGTTGGGGTTAAAGGTGGGATGGGGAGATGTCAAGTTTGCCGTTGTAACGGCGTTCGAGTTGTCCGTTTTCGGATTTCTTCAAGCAATGGTAGTGGTAGGAATCGGCTTTCTGATTGCTGCCGTTTATCTGAAGGCAACCCGCAAAGGAGATTTAAAAACCCCAATTCCCATGGGACCGTTTATTGCCGTGGGAACAGTATTTACAGCGATGTGTCCGCTGATTTAAAAAATAACGGAGGAATGTTAAAATGAAAAAGTTTATGCAAGTATTAAAAGATGAAGATGGACAGGGTATGGTAGAATACGGTTTGATTATCGGCTTAATCGCTATTGTTGTGATTGTTGCTTTGGTTGCTTTGGGACCGAAGATCAGAGATATTTTTACCAATGCCGGAAATGTAATCGATGAGAATATGGCCAGCGGCTCTGCGTCGGTAGGCGGCTGATCCGAAAAACATCGGCTTTGATTTCCACAAACCACAGTGCAATGTGGTTTGCGGGGTGAGGATGGGAGAGGGGAAAATCCCCTCTCCCGGAGCGTTGTCGACTTTGTCGACACGCTCAAGGACTGCTATGCAGTCCTTTCAAATTCCGTTTTATGCGGTTTGGAAAAATCAACGTGCAGGTTCAAGTCGCATCGAAATG
>JAQXIB010000029.1 GCA_029007575.1 Clostridiales bacterium
ATGTTTTATTTTTAAAATCGAAAGTCTGTTTGAAATCCATACTATTTTTTCTGAAAATGCTATCATAAAAAAGAAATTTCAAGCAACAATAAAATAAGGAAATAAAAATGAATGGGAAAAGCGAGAATATCTGTTTGCATGATTGGATAAGGAGACACTTCCTGACATTTCACATGCTGAGTTATACTAATACTAAAATCTAATTAAATACTTTCATTCTTTCCGGTCTGAATTGCGCCAGAAAGCGTTATCCTCCTTGCTGGGCGTTAGCCCAGCGGTGTCGTCTGCCTTTTCTGACACAATTCATCCTCGGAAATCGATTAAAGCTTTCAATTAGATTTTAGTATAAAATCTAATTGAAAGTGTTTCATTGGATTTTAGTATTATATTAGAATTGCAGTGGTTTTCCCGTAATAATGCGAAAGGCGTGATAATGATATGAAAAAATATATTACCTTATCGCTGATCACAGCAGTTTTATTGGTCATTAGTGCTTTTGTTCCGTCATGGATCGCTGATTCTCGTGTGGAGGTCATGTTAACCACTGTAAAAGCGGATGAATATACCGAATCTGTCATTGCAAACGGTAGCATTGAATATGACCGCAAGAAAGAAGTGTACAGTGATCTGCCTGTGATCCCCGAACAGGTATTTGTGGAGATAGGAGATCATGTGGAAGTAGGAGATCTGCTCGCTACAGTGAATGTGGAAGATACCTGTGCTGCCGCAATGAACATTTTGAATCTGGGAAACAGCAATCTTCCTGCCGAGGTGGTAAGCGCTTTATCCGGATATGATACCGAGGTATCAAAGCTCGTTGATTTAATACCGGATAAAATCGTAGCCAATGCAAGCGGGACTGTGACCGAATTAACCATGGTGAAAGGGGCGATCGCTATGCCGACCTCATCTTTAGCGGTGATTTCCGAGTCAGAGCAATTGCAGGTAAAGCTTGCGGTGAATGAGGCTGCTGTTTCAAAAGTAAAAAGCGGGCAAAAAGTCACCATCAGCGGCACGGGATTTAAGAATAAATCCTATACCGGTGTTGTAAAGAAAGTATATCCCACTGCGCGGAAACAATACGTAGGTACGACGCAGGAAACGGTCGTAGACGTTATTGTGGGTTTCGATCAGCCTGACGATCAAATCAAGTCCGGCTTTTCAGTCAAGGCAGTGATCGAAACCGCTCCTAAAAAGGAGTTTTACGCGCTGCCGTATGCCTGTATCGAACAGGATGAAAAAGGGGAATATGTATATGTTTATCAATTCGGAAAAGCGTGGAAAAAGTACATTGAAACTGGAATAGAAAAAGCGGATACGGTTGAAATCAAGTCAGGAATCGAATGGGATGCTCTTATCATTGCCAATGCTTCCAAAGTGGAACATAATATGTTTGTCAAAGCAGTCGGTCAGGAGTAGTGCTGTTCACTAGTTTAATCAAAGGAGGACGTGCCGCGGATTGCGGTGCAGATCCATCATGTATCATTGTATCAAAAACGGATTGAAAAATATTTTCAGAAAAAAACTGAGATCTATGCTGACCATTTCGGGCGTTATGATCGGCGTGATATCGGTTATTATCATATCATCGATCGGCGATATCGGCAAGCATACCATTAATCAGGAGCTGGACAGCCTTGGGATGAACGGATTGTCGATCGGAACTGATAAATCGGTTACCGGCAAGAATTTGGCAGTCAAAGATTTGGAAGTGTTAAAAGCACAAAGCCTGGTGTATGACGCGACGCCCCTCATCATGCAATACAGCGGGGTGAAAGTCAAAGGAGAGACCGGAAAATGTTTGATCTGGGGCATTAGCAGCAGCGCGAAAAAAATCATTTCCCTGAACGTCAAATACGGGCGGATGATTAATGACAGTGATTTAAACAGCATGTCTAATGTTTGCGTCGTGGATGAGTCGATGGCGCAGCAATCTTATCAGCGTGGAAATATTGTCGGAAAGTCGATATCGTTATTGTTGGACGGCGGTTATGAGGAGTTTGAGGTGGTCGGTGTCGTGGAAACCGGCGGAAATGTGCTGCAAAGCCTGTTGGGAGAATATGTTCCTACTTTTTTGTATCTGCCGTACACAACAATGCAGAATATGACCGGCAGAACCGGCTTTGACCAGATCGCAGTCAAATTAAAAAGTGACGTAGATCCGCAAACTGCTGCCGAACTGCTGACGTCCGTCTTGGAAAACAATAATAAAATACCAAATTCGATTAAGGTAGAGAATCTGAGCAGTCATAAGGATCAGCTCAATAGCATTTTGGACACCGTTTCCTTTATTTTGTCAGTCATCGGCGGAATTTCAATGATAGTGGCAGGGCTGTCGATCATGACGGTGATGATGGTTTCGGTCAACGAACGCACACGAGAGATCGGCATTAAAAAATCAATCGGAGCCAGTAAAACAACGATTTTGTTGGAATTTTTGGTGGAATCCTTTTTTATCACGGCAATCGGAAGCCTCGGAGGTGCCGTGATCGGCGTCGGCACGGTAGTTGCCGGCAGTCTTGCGCTGGGAATCGATGTCATTCTCAATCTGCCGCTGATATTGTTTTGCATCGGATTCGCTATGACGGTCGGGATCATCTTCGGTATCTATCCGGCGTTCAAGGCTGCCAATCTCAAACCCGTGGATGCCCTTCGCGCTGACTAGTTATCGTTGATTCAGTGATATCTTTCCGATTCGGATCATATATATTAATAACAGGATAGGAAAGAAAGGAAGGATATAAATGGCTTGCAGAATAGCGGACATGCGTCATAAAGAGGTCATTAATGTAAAAGACGGCGTAAAAATCGGATATGTAGACGATGTAGAATTTGATACGGTGAGCGCGGAACTGACGGCGTTGATCGTTTACGGAAGATCGAGGTTTTTCGGCTTGTTCGGCAGAGAGGACGATATTGTGATTACTTGGCAGGATATTGAGGTGATCGGGGAAGATACCGTGTTGGTGTCTTTTGACGCCGTTCGTCCGACGCCAAGCAAAAAGGTAGGATTCTTTTCGAAATTGTTTGATTAGCGATACGGGGAATGTTTGCCATACTAATACTAAAATCTGATTAAATACTTTCATTCTTTCCGACCTGAATTGCACCAGAACGTGTTATCCTCCTTGCTGGGCGTCAGCCCAGCGGTGTCGTCTGCCTTTTCTGGTACAATTCATTCTCGGAAATCAATTAAAGCTTTTAATTAGATTTTAGTATAAAATTTTTCTGAAAATGAAAGGAGCCGCCGCAATGTTACGTTGCGACGGCTCCTTGAGCGTGTATGCAATACCGAAGTCGAGTCTGCCGGATCAATTCGGATTATCCGGATGGTTTGGCGGAGTGGAGGTTTGTATGATAATGGTTTTGTCCTTTTCTTTGCCGGCAGTGTTTCGGTGATCCGGGGTGCCGTTTTTTTTGTTTGTCCAGCGCCGGATCAATTCGTAAATCACCGAGGTGGTTGGAATGGCTAACAGCATTCCCAGAATACCGAATAAGCTACCGCTGACGACAACCGCTGACAACACCCAAATCGCAGGCAATCCGACCGAATTGCCGACTACTCTCGGATAAATGATGTTGGATTCCAGTTGCTGTAAAACGATAATGAAAACAATAAACCAAATCGCGCGGATGGGATTGTCAAGAAATAAAATAAATGCGCAGGGAATTGCTCCGATGATAGGGCCGACAAAGGGAATCAGGTTAAACAGCGCGGTGATCGTGCTGATCAAAATCGCATACTTAAATCCAAATACAGTCATACCGATAAAGCATAAAATGCCCAGAATGAGAGCTTCTGTCAACTGGCCGCTGATAAAAGAGGAAAAGGTGTCGGAAATCATGCCAAGCAGTTCGATCGTGCGGTCGTAGAATTTCTTTTTTAATCCGGCTTTCAGAATACGTTTTCCGTGATTAGCCAGCTTTTTCTTTTGGGAAAGCGCATAGATGGAAATAACGATACCGACGATACTGTCGGTCACCGTACCGATGATACCTGAGGAAATGTTGACAATATTGGTAAACAGGCTTGTCAAGATGGTCGGAAGCTCCTTGGCAAAATCCAACAGCTTTTGTTCGATGCCAAATTCTTCCCACCAGTTATGTCCGCCGAAATTGAGCGCCTTTACGGTAAAGCTTTTAATATTGTCATAGTAATCGTTTAAATTGGATATAAATAGATTGACGCTGTTTCCGAGCTGCGGAATAATGAAGACAATGATACCGGCGATAATACCCAGTGCCAGCAGATATAAAAGGATCAGCGAAATAATATCATTCACTCTGGGATGTATTTTCGGGATCATCCATGCGAGTATTTTTTTGATCCGCTCATAGGGACGGTTGAGTATAAAAGCGATTGCGGCACCGATGATGATCGGACGGAGCGCACGCAGTACAATAGTCAGATATCCGACGATATCCTTATAATTCCACAATGCGAAAGCGATCAGTAGGGTGGCTGCCGCGCAGAAAAAGTAGGTTTTTAAGAATTTTTTATCCATATTTTTGCCGATGAACGATACCGTTCAAAATCCTTTCCTGTTAATATGATGACAAATGCCGGCTTTCTGAATGCCCAAAATATTATTTTACGAATTGATTTATTTTCTGCAAAGTCGGGAGTACTCACAAATTTTAATAAAAACGGTGATTCGTATGAAAAAGAGTATCATGAATCTGTTAAAAGGGGTGGCAATCGGTTCTTCTATGCTGATTCCGGGTGTCAGCGGGGGAACGATGGCGATTATTTTAGGTATCTATGATAAAATCGTCCATGCGGTCAGCAGCTTTTTGAAAAACAAAAAAGAGAATGCACTGCTGCTGTTGCAGGTCGGCATGGGCGGAGCGGTCGGTGCGTGGCTGCTTGCCGGTTTTTTGTCCGGCGTTGTAACGGCCTACCAAAAGCCTATGATGTTTTTATTTTTGGGCGCTGTGTTGGGAAGTATACCGTCACTTGCCAAAAAGACCGGGATTCACAAACTGAAAGTAATGCATGCGGTCTATTTGTTGATTGGATTGTCCGTCGTGCTGCTGTTATCGTTACTCCCCGAAAAATTGTTTGACTTTTCGCAAATGGGGCCGTTCAGCTTTTTTATTTTGACGTTTGCCGGAATCATTATTGCAGTCGCATTGGTACTGCCCGGTATCAGCGCGTCATACATGCTGGTGATGCTGGGAATTTACGATACCGTTTTATCTGCAATTGTTCACTTTCGCTTTTTGTTTTTGGTTCCTTTAGCAGTCGGTACAATCATAGGTGTATTGTTGACCACCAGACTGTTGGAACGGGCGATGGAACAGCATGCAGGTGCTACTTATTTAGTGATTATCGGGTTTGTTGCGGGCTCTTTGCCGGAGATTTTTCCGGGTGTTCCCAACGGGATAGAGATTCCGGTGTGTGTCGTGACTCTGCTGATTGGTTTTTTTGTGATCCGTTTTCTTTCCGGACTCAACGATTGATTGAGTTTTGTGCTTTGTACCTTTTTTCTTCGGCTTTTTTCGTACCGAAAATCCGAAAGTACCTATTTTTTCTCCGAGTTGAAAATATTCTCCGTGCGCGAATGCAGACAGCTTGCAGCGGTCAAGGTGCAACTTGCCTTCTGTGTCGATCAAAGCTTCATCAACGTGGACGGCGAGTATCTCAGCTAAAAACATGTCGTGTGAGCCAAGCGGAATGATTTGCGTTACTTTGCATTCCATGCTCAGCGGGCATTCGTCGATCATTGGTGCGGTAATTTCAGAGGAAGGAATCGGCGTTAGCTGCATTTCTTTGAATTTGTCTACCTGCGCTCCTGAGCGGACACCGCAAAAATCTACTGCGCGAATGAGATCAGAAGTTGCCAAATTGATGACAAATTCGCCGGAATCCTTTATAATAGAATAGGAATAACGGGAAGGCCGCACCGAAATATAGGTCTTTGGTGGGATGGTGTTGATGATGCCGGTCCAGGCAACCGTCAGAACATTAGGATGCTCCGGCGTTCCGCAGGAGACCATCACCGGAGGCAGCGGAGCGAGCAGCGCGCCGCCTTTCCATTTTGTTTTTTTCATAAAGACTCCAATCTGTCGTGTGGTGACGATATCAAATTTGAGAAAAGGATGAAAGAGAATGTTGGAATTGTTAAAAGAATGCCGTTTGTGTCCCAGAAACTGCGGGGTTGACCGCAGTAACGGACAGCGTGGCTTTTGCGGTGCAGGGGCATCGGTCAGAGTGGGCAGAGCCGCCCTGCATATGTGGGAAGAACCTTGTCTTTCCGGAGCAAGCGGATCCGGTACGGTGTTTTTTTCTTATTGTACCCTGCAATGCGTCTATTGTCAAAATGCGCAGATCAGTCAGGGACATGCGGGAAAGGAAATCACCGTGGAGCGGTTGGCGGAAATTTTTTTAGAGCTTCAGCAACAAGGAGCTAACAATATCAATCTGGTGACGCCGACACACTATCTGCCGCAAATTATTAATGCTTTGGATATTGCCCGAAAGGACGGTTTGCG
The DNA here is from genome assembly GCA_029007575.1 of Clostridiales bacterium. Lineage (GTDB taxonomy): Bacteria > Bacillota > Clostridia > Oscillospirales > Ruminococcaceae > HGM13222. Next base: position 6,496 of record JAQXIB010000029.1, read on the forward strand.
GCTGCCGATCGTTTATAATACCAGCGGATACGAGAAACCCGACATGATTCAAAAACTGGCGGGATATGTTGATGTTTATCTGCCTGATTTTAAATATTATTCGGCTGATTCCGCAAAAAAGTATTCGGCCGCGCCGGATTACATAGAAGCCGCCAAACAAGCGTTGGAAACGATGGTCAGACAGGTCGGAAAACCGCAATTCGATGATAACGGCATCATGACAAAGGGAGTGATCGTGCGCCATCTGATTTTGCCGGGGTGTTATGAAGAATCCAAACAGCTGCTTGCTTATCTGCATCAGCAGTATGGCGATGATATTTATATCAGTCTGATGAATCAATACACACCTTTTGCGCAGGTGAAAAACTACCCTGAATTAAACTGTAAAATTCCTCAGAAAACATATGAGCAGATCATCGATTACGCGGTGGAACTCGGCATTGAAAACGGTTTTATTCAAGAAGAGGGAACCGCTGAGGAAAGCTTCATCCCTGACTTTGACGGGCAGGGAGTATAATGCGCTCTGATATCGCGTGGATCGATTCGGATGCGGACTGTTATGCTCATCATACCATAGGTTATCAAAAGATACAATGACGATTCTGTAAAACTCTTTTTCTTTATTTTATTCCGGATTCTTTTGTGAAATGAATGATATTTTTATAGATTGATCGATATTTTGGGTGGATATCTTTGGACAAGCTGTTTGTATGACTGATTGCGTTGAACCGCTTTGGTTTTTGCTGCATATGATATGGTAGGTTCCGTTCGCTGATAATAATCAGGCGGATTGGGACAACATCACACATATCAGCAGGCAGGCGGCGTCTTGTGGCAATCGGTTGCCCGTGGGGAGCAAGCACCATCCGCTTTTTTTATAAAACTGCCATGAAAAACAGTTTTATATGGTAAAGCGAATCCTGCCTGCTTTCGATAAAAGGGGCTGCCAAAACAGCCCCTTTGGTGTCTGCCGGGGAGAAAATTATCCTTTCAGTCCTCTGGCCTGTCTGTCCATATCCTCAATGACGATATCATGGATTTCGCCCAACGAGGCGCAGTATTCCAACACCAGCCAAGGCTCGTTGGTGTGAAAATGGATTTTAATCAGATCTTCGTCTCCTACTGCCAACAAGCAATCACCTTTAAAATGACTGATGAAGTATTCGTTAATAGCGTCCTCGTCAAGATCATGTCCCTCAATCAGCAATTGTGTGTCATATTTGTATTCCAGCATATTATTCTTCCTTTCTTTTTAATGCTTTGTTACTTTTACTGCTATCATCATTATAATGAAAAACGCTCCGAAAAGCAAGCAAACTTTTCGGAGCGTTTTATCAATGTTTGATTTTAGTATTAAATGATTAATATGCAACGCCTTGCGCCAGCATGGATTCTGCAACCTTCATGAAGCCGGCAATATTCGCGCCTGCAACCAGATTGCCGGTGCAGCCGTATTTTTCAGCAGCATTGTAGGAATTGTGGAAGATGTTTACCATAATGTTTTTCAGTTTCGCATCTACCTCTTCCGCGGTCCAGGAGTAGCGCATGGAGTTCTGGCTCATTTCCAAAGCGGAAGTTGCCACGCCGCCTGCGTTTGCAGCTTTCGCGGGACCAAACAGGACGCCTGCTGCCTGGAATGCGTCAACAGCCTCAGGGGTCGACGGCATGTTAGCGCCTTCGGCGACCGCAATCACGCCGTTTTTGATCAGCATTGCAGCTTCTTCGCCGTTGAGTTCATTTTGAGTTGCGCAAGGCAGAGCAATGTCACAAGGAATGCTCCAGATGCCTCTGCAGCCTTCGGTGTAAACGGAACCGGGTACACGTTTCGCGTATTCGGAGATACGTCCCCGCTCAACCTCTTTGATTTGTTTTACAACATCGAGCTTGATACCGTCGGCATCGTAAATATATCCGCAGGAATCAGACAACGCAACTACTTTCGCACCCAATTGCGTTGCTTTCTGGGTTGCGTAGATGGCAACGTTTCCGGAACCGGAGATTACCACTGTTTTGCCTTTGAAGGAATCGTTCTTCATCACATTCAGCATTTCCTCGGTGTAATAGCACAGACCGTAACCGGTCGCTTCGGTACGAACCAAAGAACCGCCGTAGGTCAAACCTTTTCCGGTCAAAACGCCGGTGAACTCATTGCGCAGTCTTTTGTACTGACCGAACAGGTAACCGATTTCACGTGCGCCAACGCCGATATCGCCGGCAGGAACGTCGGTATCCGCACCGATATGTTTGGATAACTCAGTCATAAAGCTTTGGCAGAAACGCATGACTTCGTTGTCGGATTTGCCCTTTGGATCGAAATCGCTTCCGCCCTTACCGCCGCCGATCGGCAGACCGGTCAAGGAGTTTTTATAAATCTGCTCAAAACCTAAGAATTTCATGATGCTCAGGTTTACGGACGGATGGAAACGCAAACCGCCTTTATAAGGGCCGATTGCAGAGTTAAACTGAACGCGGAAGCCGCGGTTGACCTGAACTTTTCCGTTGTCATCTACCCAGGATACCCGGAATTGAATGACTCTTTCGGGCTCAACGATGCGGTCGACAATTCCTGCTTCGATCAGCTTCGGATTTTGTTCGATGACCGGCTCTAAAGACAGCAGAACTTCTTTGACTGACTGCAGAAATTCCGGCTCGTTAGGATTCCTTTTTACAGTGTTTTCATATACACTGCTTAAGTATTGATTTTTAATTTCCATGGATTGATTCTCCCTTTCCAATCAAATTATTTTGATTATACAATATTTTGCGCTCTATTGCAATGGTTTTGCAATAATTTTTGCGTTGTGCTGCAAATATTTTTCATTATGTGTAGTAAATGAGAAAAAAATAAGCGTTTTGATGAAATTTTGCAGGAATCTTATTCAAATGTTGCAATTAATTTTGCTAATTCTTCTGCCGTTTTCTGCGGCGGCAGAATCTCCCGAAAGCAGATTCCCGCATTTGCCTTATACTGTTTGTGCCGCAGTTCAAATAAGCTTTGCAATTCTTCTTTGGTGCTTCGTTGGACGATCGGACGGTCAGAATGTTGGATCCGTTGATAACAGATCTCAAACGGAACATCCAGAAATACGACCTTTCCGCTTTGAGCGGCGAGCGCGGCGTTTTCGGCGGATACAAAAGCGCCTCCGCCGGCAGCGATAACGGCGGGAGTGTGCGTTTTCAACGCGGCAATGCAAGCAGTTTCCATTTCCCGAAAGCGCGGCTCGCCGTACTGCGCAAAAATCTGCGGGATTGTGATTTGCTCTTGTTCCTCAATGTAGCTGTCCATGTCGATGAATTCGGTACCGCAACATTTTGCTAAAGCACGTCCGACTGTGCTTTTTCCGCATCCCATGAAGCCGCATAGCCAAATATGTTGATTAAGCGTGTTCACGGGACAGTCTCCTCTCCATTTCCGCAATCAGGCAGACAATATCTTCTTCTTTAAATGAAGCATGATTCCAAATTTCATGCGCAACAACCGCCTGCCGTACCAGCATCGCCATGCCGCCCAGAACGGTGACTCCGTTTTGCCGTGCCATCCTCATCAGCTTTGTTTCGATCGGATTGTATACCGCGTCAAATAAATAAGTGGTTCTTTGTACATCTTCTTCGCTGACAGGAGCGTTGTCAATGTGGGGAAACATCCCGGCGGGGGTAGCATTGATCATGAGATCATAGGTGCCGGTAATGTGGTCTAACAACACGGTTCTGACAGAGGCGGAAGGCTTAAGCCGGCGGATTTCTTCTGTCACTTTTTGCGCCAAATTCAGATTATTGGGGCGGACGGCAATGGTGAGCTCGCCGCCTTGTAATGCGGTTTCAATCGCCATCATTCTCCCGACTCCGCCACATCCCAACAACAATACGCGGGAATATAAGGAAGCGCCGAGCTGATTGACGGAGGCGGTAAAGCCGGCAACATCGGTATTGTAACCAACTGCTTCGCCGTCGCATTTGACGAGATTGACAGCACCATATAAAGAAGCTTTTTCATCCAGCCGATCCAAATATTTCATCATTTCGACTTTATGCGGAATCGTAATGTTAAAACCGGATAGATTTTTCAGCATGGCGATATTGTCATTTAGTTGATGCGGCGGAATTTCAAATACGTCGTATTGTGCGTCGCAATGGTACAACGCAAAGAGCGCGTTGTGAATCGGAGGGGACATGGTGTGCCCCAGCGGATAACCCAGTAAACCGTATTTTTTCAATTTTGTCACCTTTCCTTGTTGGTTTGCTTTTTGCTTTTGTTATTCATCGGTGTATTATTCATTCGTTAGAATCGCATTCAGTGTTTTTTCGTTTTCGATGTTAACAGCGGTTACATCCTTGAGCGTTTTTTTCACCAGACCGGTCAACACTTTGTTTGGTCCAAGCTCAATAAAGTTTTGATATCCGTTTTGCTGCATCAATTGCAGTTCTGATACAAATCGAACCGGAGATACAATATGCTTTGCCAGATATGCAGGCATATCGTCGAAATCGGTCAATAAGCCGCCGGTTACATTGGAGTAGAATTCGACGTTCGGCTTTTTGAAGGAGAGGGATCGAATTTCAGCCGCAAATTGTTCTGCTGCAGGCTGCATCATTTTGCTGTGGAACGCCGCGGATACCGCCAAAGGAACCGCGCGTTTGGCTCCGGCGGCAGATAACGCCGTGACCGCTTGCTCCAGCGCGGATGTTTCACCGGCAATCACGGTTTGCGCCGGTGAGTTATAATTGACCGGCACCACATAGCCCGGTGTTTTTGCGCATATTTCTTCGATTGTTTGCGGCTCAAGCCCTAAGATGGCAACCATACCGCCTTGGCTGTGTTCTGCGCATTCCTGCATAGCTTCGGAACGGGCTTTGATCGCGCGGAAGCCGTCCTCTACAGACATCATTCCCGATGCGACCATTGCCGCATATTCACCGAGGGAATGTCCGGCTACCGCCGAACAGGACAGACCTCTGGCTTTCGCCGCCTCCCACGCGACCAGGGAAGTGGCAAAAATAGCAGGTTGTGAAACAATGGTTTGAGCTAGCCGTGCCTCTTCTCCATGAAAGCAGAGCTCTTTTAAATCGAATCCTAATATATCTGCCGCACACTCATATATTGCCGCGGATGAAGGCGTCAATGCCGCCAGTTCCTGTCCCATGCCGGAATATTGAGAGCCTTGTCCGGAAAACAGAAATACATTTTTACCCATCATTTTTTGGAATGCTTTCGGAAATATACGAAAACATTCTTCCTCCTTTCGCTTGTCAGATGACGCCTGTAAAAATCATTACTATAGACATCATCCAAAATTTAATTTGATAATTTGTTAAATTTTTACTATAAATCAACGCAAAAAAATTGATTTTTGACCTTGACTTTTTTGTTAATTCCGACGTCTAAGATGTAAAATAACTATAAACTTTACAGAACAATCTCAAATCAGGGGGTTTTTTTCTTGACATTATTCTCCATTCACACTAGAATAAAAATGTCAGTCGATGTCCTGAAATTACTATTATCATATCACAAGATATTCGTATTTGGCAACAGGTTTATTTCGATTTTTCAATCAAACAAATCAAAAAGGATCTGTGTTTTAGCTATATTTTATGTCAAGAAAGGAACTCGGGCAGGATAGAAATGCAGGAGTTACGGTGAGAGAAAATGTTGGGCATATCAATCAGAGGAACCGGCATGTGTTTGCCGGAAACGGTGGCTTCCAATGAAGACTATACCAAAATTGTTGACACATCGGATGAATGGATCCGTACCAGGACCGGGATGCGCGAACGGCATATCAGCGACGGATCTCCGGAATATCTAATGAGTGTACAATCTGCGAAAGAAGCAATTGCCGATGCCGGACTGACGGCGGAGGATATTGATTTAATTATTCATACCAGTGTGACGCCGGACTATATCACGCCTTCTATGTCCTGTATCGTACAGGGGTTGCTGGGGGCTTCCAATGCTGCGTGTATCGACATTAACTGCGCTTGTGCGGCTTTTGTTTACGCATTGGATATGGCTCGGCGTTATTTAATTACCGGGGATCACAAAAACATTTTGATTATCTCCACAGAATTGTTATCCAAAATTACCGATTATGAGGATCGTTCTACCTGTGTATTATTCGGAGACGGTTCGGCAAGCTGTGTCGTGTCTGCCTCCGAAGGGCTGTTCGCTTCTTATTTGGGCGCTGACGGAACAGGGGCACATACCCTGTTTGCCAGAAGCTTTCCGATCGACAATGTCTTTTCGGAGGTAAAATCCTTACGTGATTTTGACGGCTTTGTGGACTGGAAAGAACGTAAAATTTACATGGATGGCAGAGAGGTTTACAAGTTTGCAACCAAGGCGATGGCGGACGCAGTACAAAAAGCGGCTGAAAAAGCGGGTATTTCTGTGGAGGAAATTGACCATATTGCGGCGCATCAAGCCAATATTCGTATTTTGGAAACCGCCGCTTCCAAGTTGAATTTACCTTTGGAGAAATTTTACACCAATTTGGAGCATTACGGAAACACCTCCAGTGCCTCTATTCCGATTTGTTTGAATGAAATGAATCGAAAGGGAATCTTGAAAAAAGGCGATAAGGTTTGTGTGGTCGGTTTCGGCGCGGGATTGATCTACGGTGCGGCGATTTTTGAATGGAATAAGGATTAGCATTTGATGGAATCTGAAAAAGGGATGGTAATTGCGATGAAAACAAGAGTAACAGAACTTTTGGGCGTGAAATATCCGATTATCCAAGGCGGTATGGCTTGGGTGG
>JAQXIB010000030.1 GCA_029007575.1 Clostridiales bacterium
ATGACCATTCCTTTTTTATTCGTTTCTTTTCTTTGTGTAGTTCTACAATGGCAAGACACTACCCATCTGTGCTTTCCAAATAAAATTATGACAGAGTCTTTGTAAAAACTGCATTGACAGCATGCGCAACACATGGTATAATGTTTCCAAAGCAGCATTGTTGCTGTGAAAACATGATAATTGAATATTTGCCGCCTTGTGTTCCCGAAAAAATCGAACACCGTCTTTTCGGTTCACAAAGGTACTCTTTTTTTCCGAAGATAGAGGTTGCGGTTGTTATCAGTAGGGCTTTTGTAAGATCTCCCCGGTCGTTTGAACATCTCCCGAAAGGAACTGCCGCCGAAGAAAGCAGCGTGGGATACTGCTGATCTGGGGTTGTACCGAACAGGTACAGCACTCTCATCATATGATGGGGAGCTATCTTGTTTTTTGAAATTGCAAAAAACATCAATGCTTCTATTATACTGTATGATGAGCCGGTTTTCAACCGGTTTTTTTCATACCTGTCGGTTTATTCCTTTTTTCAAGGAATAAACGCAAAAACGATGCCTTTTCGCCGCGTCATCTATCCCTTTTGCATAGGATGGAGGAGCACGGCGCCCAGCGGTAAGTGTTACAGTCTGAATTTATTTTTGTTGGAGGAATCAATCATGAAAACATTTCAAGTCGGTATCATCGGTGCGACCGGCATGGTCGGTCAGCGCTTTGCCATTTTATTGGAAAACCATCCGTGGTTTCGGGTAAAAGTGCTCGCTGCTTCGGGCAGAAGCGCGGGAAAAACCTACAAAGAGGCGGTCGGAGATCGTTGGTCGATGCCGGTCCCGATGCCGAAATCCATGGAGGACATGATCATTTACAATGCTTCCGAGGATGTGGAAAAAATCGCTTCCGAAGTCGATTTTGTGTTCTGCGCCGTCGATATGAAAAAAGACGAGATCAAAGCGCTTGAGGAACGGTACGCCAAAGCGGAATGCCCTGTTGTTTCCAACAACTCCGCCAACCGCGGCACCAAGGATGTCCCGATGATCGTTCCCGAAATCAATCCGGAACACGCTGAGATCATCAAAGCACAGCGCAAACGTCTGGGAACCAAGCGCGGCTTCATCGCAGTCAAGTCCAACTGCTCGCTCCAAAGCTATGTTCCCGCACTCCATCCTTTAATGGAATACGGCGTGAAAAATGTACTCGCCTGCACCTATCAAGCCATTTCCGGCGCCGGAAAAACCTTTGCGCGCTGGCCCGAAATGGTTGACAACGTCATCCCGTATATCGGCGGCGAGGAAGAAAAAAGCGAACAGGAGCCGCTGAAGATCTGGGGAAAGATCGAGGGCGACCAAATCGTGAACGCAACCGCTCCCTCTATCACCACACAATGCCTGCGGGTTGCTGCTTCGGACGGACATATGGCGGCGGTTTTCGTCAGCTTTGACAAGAAACCGACCATGGAGGAAATCAAGGAAAAATGGGCTTCCTTTAAAGGCGTGCCGCAGGAGCTGGAGCTTCCCTCCGCGCCGAAACAGTTCTTAAACTATTTCGAGGAAAACGATCGTCCGCAAACCAAATTAGACCGCAACTTAGAAGGCGGCATGGCTGTTTCGATCGGCAGACTCCGTCCGGACAGCCAATACGACTACAAGTTCGTCTGCCTCTCTCACAACACGGTCAGAGGCGCGGCAGGAGGCGCTGTTTTAATGGCAGAACTTCTGGCGGCACAGGGTTACATGGATTAATTTTCGCGCATACTATATAGTAGATATCTCGAAACCTAAAAGAAAGGTGGGACGCGAGCAGACCTTTTTCAATGTTGATCGCACAAAGGCTGCTCCTTATGATGAAAAAAAGAATTTTTACCGGTGCAGGCGTCGCCATCGCCACCCCGATGCTGCCGGACGGCTCGATCCACTGGGAAGAGCTCGGCAGGATGATCGACTGGCAGATCGAAAACCACACCGACTGTATTGTCATTTGCGGCACGACCGGCGAGTCTGCCACCATGACCGATCAGGAACATATCGACTCCATCCGCTTTGCCGTTGAACACGCCGCCGGCAGAATTCCGGTGGTCGCCGGTGCGGGCAGCAACGACACCCGCTATGCCGTCGAAATGGCAAAAGAAGCAAAGAATTTGGGCGCGGACGGCATTCTGGTCGTCACTCCCTACTACAACAAATGCTCTCAAACCGGATTGGCAAAGCATTTTGAAATGATTGCCGATGCGGCAGAGCTGCCGATGATTTTGTACAACGTTCCCTCCCGAACCGGAGTCAATATCTCGGTAGACACCTACAAATACTTATCCGGACATCCCAATATCGTGGCCGCCAAAGAAGCAAGCGGCAATATCTCTCAGGTTGCGGATCTGCGCGCTGCCTGCGGTGACGATTTAGACGTTTACAGCGGCAACGACGATCAGATCGTACCGTTGCTTTCTCTGGGCGGTATCGGCGTGATCTCGGTATTATCCAACGTCATGCCGCAGCAGACGCACGACATCTGTCAGCTTTATTTTGACGGCAAGGTCAAGGAAAGCGCCGCGTTACAGCTCTCTCTGATGCCGTTGATCCATGCGCTGTTTATCGATGTAAACCCGATCCCGGTCAAAGAGGCGCTCAACATGATGGGCTTTGCCGCCGGCGAATGCAGAATGCCGCTTTGCGCCATGAGCGATGCACACCGCAACACACTGAAAACCGCTATGCAAAACGCGGGCTTGATCTAATTGTTACTCAAAACGGGCGGGTACTCCGTCCGTTGAGCGTGTCGACAAAGTCGACACGCTCTCGAAGGACAAACGCAATCACTGCGGCAAAGCCTTGTTCTGCGTTTTTCCCC
>JAQXIB010000031.1 GCA_029007575.1 Clostridiales bacterium
GAAAAACCAGTGATGAAGCTCCAGCTTGTGTTGATTAGCCCAGTCGGTCAGTTCGTCGATGTCCATTCCCTGATCTCTCAGGTCGGCCAGCTTGTTCATCAACAGACCGTATCCGGAAGACGCACCCAAAGAATCCACTACTCTGATTTTCCGTTCCGGATATTTTTCTTCTAAGGTTTCTTTGGCAATTTTCGCGGAATTGCAGGAGCCGGAGATCCCGCTGGAAAGAGAAATGTGTAAAATATCCTTGCCTTGCTTTAAAAACGGTTCGAAATACGCGATATATTCTTCCACGTTTATCTGGGAAGTTTTGGTCTCGGCACCGTCTGCCATGGCTTTATAAAAATCCTCAAAAGGAATGCTTTTTCCCAAATCATCCGGATATTCTTTTCCGTTTAGGAAAAAATGAAAGCAGATATAATGTATGTCTCTTTTTTGTAAATGTTCGGCTGACAAATCAGCGGTCGAACAACAGCTCAAAACATATGAACTCATCAAAATCCCTCGCTTTATATTATTTCATGAAGCAATGCTTCCGGAGCAAATTGCCGTCCGGCATGTTTGATCTGCAAGCATAGCATATTGAATGGAAATCCGATCTTTCGGTTCCATATTCACTATATCCTAAACCCGTGCTTCTGTCACCCTATCTTCTGATTTTCTCCCTCCACTGAAAATTTTGGCGAAGTAGAGCGAAAAATATTCACTCTACTGCCAGTAGAGTGGATATTTTTCGACATTGTTTTATGCTGTACTTTGTGGTATAATAACCTTGGAATACACGAAATCAAAGATTTCTAGTATTCTCAAGAACATTGTTATGCCGCTCCACTTCGTTGCGCGAGATGTTTGCATAATAATAACCTTGGAACGTGACCGAAATCAAAGATTTCGAACGTTCTCAAGAACATTGAAACACTGCTCGCTTCGCTGCGCAAGAGGTATGTGTTATAATAACCTTGGAATACACGAAATCGAAGATTTCGAGATTACTCCTAGTTGAGCGGGGCTTTGCACGGTTTCGGCATTGCCGAAATGCCGCCGGTCATCTTTGGCGGCAAGAGCGAAGCAAAACACCGACCGCTCAAAGCGGACGGTGTTAATAACCATTGGAACGTGACCGAAATCAAAGATTTCGAGATTACTCCTAGTTGAGCGGGGCTTTGCACGGTTTCGGCATTGCCGAAATGCCGCCGGTCATCTTTGGCGGCAAGGCAAAGCAAAACACCGACCGCTCAAAGCGGACGGTGTTAATAACCATTGGAATACACGAAATCGAAGATTTCGAGATTACTCCCAGTCGAGCGGGGCTTTGCCGAAACAAAAATTTCTTTCTATGAACGGTGGTGAAAAGGACGGATGGAAGACCTGAAAATGACAGTAGCAAAAAATATCGCAGACTTGCGAAAAGCCGCTAATATGACGCAACTGGACTTGGCAAGCCGGCTGAATTATTCTGACAAAGCCGTTTCTAAATGGGAACGGGGAGAATCTCTGCCCGACGTAGCCACCCTCAAAACGATTGCGGATACCTTTTCGGTAACGGTGGATTATCTGTTACAGGAGGAGCACCTTCAGGAAGAAGCCATCAGTCAGCAGTATTCCAAACGTCAGCACCGAAACCACGCCCTGATCGCCGCAATGTCTTCCGTACTGGTTTGGCTGATTGCCACTTTCGTTTTCGTAAACATCGATCTGATCTCGAAAGATTTCCATCGTCATTGGCTGATTTTTGTTTACGCCGTTCCGGTTACCGCGATCGTGCTGCTTGTGTTCAACAGCATATGGGGGCGCAGAAAACTGAATTTTTTGATTATTTCGATCGAAGTGTGGAGCTTGTTGGCTGCCGTTTATCTGACCGCCTTGCCCTACAATTTATGGCTGATTTTCTTTATCGGCATCCCGGCGCAGATCATTATTTGCCTGTGGGCAGGACTGCGATTAAAATAACGGTGTTGTACCGGCTTTCGCTCAAATATGCAGCAAAAGGCGTTGACCGTAAGCGGTCAACGCCTTTGTTATCGTTTTTGTGATCACTTTCAATCCTGATGTACCGTAACGTCAAGCTGATTATAAGGAATCGTGATTCCCGCTTTGTCAAACGCCAGCTTGACCTGCTCGTTCATGTAAAAGTTCAAAGTCCAGTAGTCCTCTGTTTTTACCCAGATGCGCACCGCAAGGTTGATCGCGCTGGCACCATGCTCCGCGACCAGAAACTCCGGCGCGGGCTCTTTGAGCGCAAGCGGCGTTCCTTCCACGATTTCCCGCAGGATCTGTTTTGCTTGCAAAATATCATCATTATATCCAATCGAATAGGTTAAATCCAGACGGCGGGTTGCTTCTGCCGAATAATTGATGATTTTCGCCGCTGAAATTTCCCCGTTGGGAATAAAAATCTTTTTGTTGTCCGGCGTTTTGAGCGTCGTATAAAACAGGGTGATATTATGTACGGTACCCGAAACCGAGTTAGTTTCGATAAAGTCGCCTTTTACGAACGGTTTGGAAAACAGCACCAAAAATCCGCCCGCCAGATTGCCGAGGCTGTCTTTTACCGCCAAGCTGACCGCCAGACCGACCGCGCCGAGCAAAGTCACCAGCGATGCCGTGTCGATACCGAGCTGAGATGCCGTCATCAAAAAGACCAAGACCTTCAAGCTGATACTGGCAATTTGGACGATTAGCTTATGCGCCGTTGGATCGATTCTGCTTTTGAGCAGGATCTTTTTAATCAGCTTTTCCACCCACTTGATCAGCATCAAGCCGACCACTAAAATCACAATTGCCAACAGTAAATGTGGGCCTTTGTCCAAAATAAAGTCCCAAACCTTATCAATCACTTTTTCCATTTTTCGAGTCAGGCCGTCCTCCTCAATCAAACAGCCTTTCCTCATTCACCGCCTTTTCTTTCTTGATTTTCCGCCATTGCCTCTTCCTGCTTTTTTTTGAGATAACGGGAAGGGGATACTCCCTTCAGCTTCTTAAAAACACGGGAGAAGTAAAGCTGATCATTATATCCTACCGAACTTGCGATCTCGTTAATTTTCAGATTGCTGTTGCGCAGCAATCCGCATGCCTTATTGATACGGTATGCCGAGAGATACTCGTTCGGAGAAATACCCACTTTTTTCATAAAGATCCGATACAGATGACTGCGGCTGATATTGGCGTACCCGGCGATATCATCGACGCTGATCGCGTCGCAGTAGTTGCCTTGAATATATCGCATCGCCTTTTCCAGATAAGAGCGCTCGGTGGAATATTCCCCCATTGACAGCTCGGTGTTGCCCACCAATTCGCTCAAAAAAAGATATAAAAAGCCAATCATCTTGGTTTCATGAGAAGGATTGTTGCCGTGTGAGTTGTAAATATTGAGCAGCAGCCGCTTCAGATTGTCATGATTGGCAAAGTGGAGGACCGGCGCGGAGGTGTGAAAAGCAGTCAGCCCGATAATTCGCTCCGCTTCGGTGCCGTTGAAACCAACCCAGCAATATTCCCACGGATCGTCCAGATCCGCGGTATAAGACGCAACGACCGACGGACGAATCAGAAACAAATCACCCCGCCCGATATGATAACAGGTATTATTCAGCACCAGCCTGCCTTTTCCCGAAATCACGTAATGAAACAGATAATGATCCCGAATGGCAGGCCCCCAGGAATGTCCTTTTTGGCATTTTTCATAGCCGGTATTATAGACCGCCAGGCTCATATTTTCCCGCAGCGTATCTTTATAGGAATATTTAAAAAATTTCTGTTCCATAAGAATGCTCATCCTTTTTCGCGGCTTGTCCCTATTCTTTCGCACTAATACTATTTTAGAACAAAACCGCTCAAATTGCAACATTAATCCATAAAATACACTCTTAAATGCTGGAAAACTTTTGATTTCTATTGTATACTATTTACGAGAGTTGCCACCGGCAACTCTCGTAAAGGATAAGCTAAAACTGACGGTCCAAAACGATGACCGTCTGCTGCGATGCGCAGCACCGTTTTATCTTACCGCTCTCAAGCGATTTTTATGGTTACTGCTTACAAGAACTACCGGTGGCAGTTCTTGTAAAGGATAAGCTTAAAGATCAATCATGATAGATACAATCTGTGAAAGGAAAGGAATCCGTTTATGATGAAGTTAATCAGCAAACTGCAATCCGGACAATTCGACGCGACCTTTGACCGCCTTTACACACCGGCGCAAACCGCGGCGCAAAAGGAACGGTACTGCAATGCAGTCACCGCATTTGGCAAGCTGTTCGGTGAGCAAGAAAATCTGCGCCTGTTTTCAGCGCCCGGACGGACTGAAATCGGCGGCAACCATACTGACCACAATCACGGCAGGGTATTGGCAGGCAGCGTCAATCTGGACGTCATCGCGGTAGTTGCCTGCAACGACAGCAATTTGGTACAGATAAAATCCGAAGGTTACGAGATGGATACCATCGACATCACCGATCTGGCGGTACATCCCGAAGAAACGAACAAGGCAGCCGCCCTAATCAGAGGCGTACTTGCCCGATTCCAAGCGCTCGGCTATCAAATCGGCGGATTTCAGGCTTACACCACCTCGAATGTGCTTAAAGGCTCGGGACTTTCTTCCTCCGCCGCCTTTGAAGTGCTGGTCGGCACGATTCTAAGCGAATGCTACAACAACGGCAGTGTCGATGCGGTAGAGATCGCCAAGATCGCCCAGTTTGCCGAGAACAAATATTTCGGCAAGCCCTGTGGTCTGATGGATCAAATGGCGTCCTCGGTCGGCAACATTATCACCATTGATTTCGCCGATCCCGAAAAGCCGGTTATTGAAAAGGTGGATTTCGATTTTGCCGCTTCGGGATATGCGCTGTGCATCGTGGACACCGGAGGAAATCATGCCGATCTCACCCATGAATATGCCGCAATCAACGACGAAATGCGGGCAATTTCCAACAGCCTAGGCTGCAATTACCTGCGGGAGACCACCAAGCAGGAGCTTCTCGCCAAACTGCCGGAACTGCGGAAACAACACGGCGACCGCGCCGTGTTGCGCGCATTGCATTTCTTTGCGGACAACGAACGGGTCACCAAACAGGTCGAGGCGCTCTCAAATAACGATTTTGAAGGCTTTAAACAGCTCATTATTGAATCTGGACAGTCTTCTTTCTGCTATCTGCAAAACGTTTTCTCCTGCTCGGCACCCAAAGAGCAGGGCTTGTCGCTGGCGCTCTGCTTAGCGGAAAATCTGCTTGCCGGCAAAGGCGCATGGCGGGTACATGGCGGCGGTTTCGGCGGTACCACCCAGAACTTCGTTCCGCTTGAACTGCTGGACGACTTTATTGCGCTGATGGAGAACGCTTTTGGCAAGGGCAGCTGCCACGTGCTTAGCATCCGTCCCGTCGGCGGCGCGGAAATCCGATAAATAATGTCGGCTCATCATAGAAAGGAAAAGTGAAACAATATGGCTGAATTAAGATGGCATCCGTTGACAAAGGATTGGGTGATGATCGCCTCCAACCGACAAAATCGTCCCCAGATGCCGAAAGACTGGTGTCCGTTTTGCCCCGGCTCCGGAAAGGTCCCCGAGCACTACGACGTTTACAAATACGACAACGATTTCCCGGCGCTTTCCCAAGATCCTCCCGAGCCGGATGACGTTGCCAACGATTTTTTCAAGGTAAAACCGTCCTACGGCAAATGTGAAGTCATTCTCTATTCCCCGGGACACACTGTTACGCTGCCGGAACTTTCGGTAGAACATATCGGCAAGCTGGTTGACCTTTGGGCAGAACGTTTTACCGCCATCAGCAGCGATGAAAAAATCAAATATGTCTTTATTTTCGAAAACCGCGGCGAGCTGGTCGGTGTGACCATGCCGCATCCCCACGGTCAGATTTACGGCTACTCCTATGTTCCGAAAAAGATCCAGTTGGAAACCGCCTCTGCCAAGGAGTACCGGGAGGAAAAAGGAAACTGCCTGTTCTGCGACATGCTTGCGCAGGAGAAAAAAGCCGAACAGCGCATCATTTTCAGCAATCAGCATTTTACCGTTTTTCTGCCTTTTTTCACTGAATATCCGTATGGGGTCTACATTATGAGCAACCGTCATTGCCAAAATATTGCGGAGTTTACACCGGAGGAGCGCATCTCTTTTGCCGAAACGCTGAAAAACACCGTCGGTATGCTGGACAGCCTGTTTGATATGCGGTTCCCGTATATGATGTGTATGCACAACGCACCGGTGAACGGCGAGGACACCTCCGAATATTATCACTTCCATGTGGAATTTTTCCCGCCGATGCGGAGCGCCGACAAGGTGAAATTCAACGCCTCCAGTGAAACCGGCGTTTGGGCGCATTGCAATCCGACCTGTCCCGAAACCACTGCCGAGGAGCTGCGGGCGGCATATCGTAAATTTACGGGAAAAACGGAATAAATTGGTTGTAATACTAAAATCTAATGAAACACTTTCATTCTTTCCGCTCTGAATTGCGCCAGAAAGCGTTATCCTCCTTGCTGGGCGTCAGCCCAGCGGTGTCGTCTGCCTTTTCTGACACAATTCATCCTCGGAAATCGATTAAAGCTTTCAATTAGATTTTAGTATAAGAAAAAACAAAGGGACAGACTCGCTTTTCTCACTGAGTCTGTCCTTTTTTGTTTTGCACATCTTTACGCTTGCTTGCGACGGTTCTGCATCAAAGATAAATTGTCGGCAATCATGGCGATAAATTCGCTGTTCGTCGGCTTTCCCCGCAGGTTATGTATCGTATAACCGAAAAACGAATTTAAAACATCGACATCTCCTCTATCCCACGCCACTTCGATTGCATGGCGAATGGCGCGCTCTACCCGAGAGGAGGTTGTGGAAAACTTCTTTGCCACCATCGGATATAAAATCTTGGTAATCGAGCCCAGCACTTCACTGTCGGTGACCGCCAGAATGATACCCTCCCGCAGGTAATGATACCCTTTGATATGTGCCGGCACTCCGATTTGATGTAAAATCTCGGTCACCGAGGTTTCCAGATTATTCTCTGTTGTTTTTTCGGCAGCTTTTTCGCCTTTTGCGAAGCCTTCTTTGATAAATCCGGTCAGATCCATGATCCGCTCTGCCAACACGTTCAGGTCAAACGGCTTGAGTACATAATATGCCGCGCCCTGCTTCATTGCTTCGCTTTGGGTAAACGCGTTATCATAGGCGGAGGTAACAATAAAAGCCGGCTTGTTCGCCATGTTCGACTGGTTGACCATCTTCATCACTGCAATGGCGTCCAGATTTTTCATATAAGCGTCCATGATCACAACCGATACTGAGCCGGTTTGGATCGCCTGAAATACAGCATTACCGTCTTTCGGCAGCAAGTTGACCGAAAAGCCGGAATTCTCCAAGATGCCCTTACAAATTTGACCGAATTCGGTGGAATCATCCCCGATGATGATATTTGCCTGCTGTTCCATAAAAATCTCCATTCCTTTTTGAAATTTATTTTGTCGGTAAAATTGATCCAAAGAAAGAATCAAAATGAAAGCATCCCTTTCATTTCGTCTTTTCTTTTGTGTCCTGTCAAAATATTACCATATTGCACATTTTTTGGCAAGGCGAACGCAGTCGAATTTGGTATTATTGCTAAAGAATGGTAAAAAACGATAATTTTTATCCA
>JAQXIB010000032.1 GCA_029007575.1 Clostridiales bacterium
CTTTGCCGATTATGATACTTCCGAACTCATCAACATCGCACTGGATGCCGTAGACGAAGGTGCAGAGGTCATCAATCTCAACACTGCCGTCGCCGGAACAGACGAAACCAAAATGATGAAAATCGCCGTGAAAGAATTGCAGGAAATTTGTCGGATTCCGTTCCAAATTACAACCGAAAATCCGGAAACGTTAGAAGCCGCGCTCCGATATTTTAACGGAATTGCAATCGCCAATATCCCGGATGTGCCGGATTTGAAAAAGATTGCCAAGCATTACGGCGCTGTAATCGTAACTGCCGTATAAAAAAATCCCGCATGGATGCGCGCATCCATGCGGGATTTTTTACTATTCTAAGATAGCACCGGTGCTGCCGGAGGTAACCATTTTGGCATATCTGGCTAAATATCCCTCGGTAATTCTCGGTTGACGTGGCTTCCATTTGCTTCTTCTTTCGGCAAGCTCTTCATCGGAAACCAAAACATTGATGGTATTCTTCGGAATATCGATCTCGATTTGATCGCCTTCCTCAATCAGCGCAATGTTTCCGCCGACTGCCGCTTCCGGAGACACATGCCCGATGGCAGCGCCACGGGTTGCACCCGAAAAACGTCCGTCGGTGATCAGTGCAACGCTGTTTCCCAGACCGCTTCCCATAATGGCAGAGGTCGGATTCAACATCTCACGCATACCCGGACCGCCTTTCGGTCCCTCGTAACGGATGACGACCACTTCACCGGCATGGATTTTTCCGTCATAAATGGCATTCAAAGCGTCTTCTTCGCAGTCGAACACCCGCGCGGTACCTTTATGACTCATCATTTCAGGTGCTACCGCAGAACGCTTTACCACACATCCGTCAGGCGCCAAATTTCCTTTCAATACCGCAATACCGCCTGTTTTGCTGTATGGATGATCGATGGTATGAATAACCTCGGTATTTTTGATCTCGTGTCCCGCGATGTTCTCCCCAACCGTTTTTCCGGTACAGGTCATAAGATCGGTATGCAAAACGCCGAGTTTGCTGATCTCATGCATTACCGCAAGAATGCCGCCGGCTTCGTTGAGCTCCTCGATGAAATGATCGCCTGCCGGAGTCAAATGGCAAAGATTCGGCGTTTTCGCGGAAATATCATTTGCCAACTCAATATCCAATGTGATTTTACATTCATGCGCAATGGCCGGCAAGTGCAGCATGCTGTTGGTACTGCATCCCAACGCCATATCGATGGTCAGCGCATTTAAAAACGCTTCTTTTACCATAATATCCCGCGGCCTGATATTCTTTTCCACCAATTGCATGATCTGCATACCGGCGTGCTTTGCCAGCCGCAAACGTTCGGAATATACTGCCGGAATGGTACCGTTGCCCGGCAAGCCCATACCTAAAACCTCGGTCAGGCAGTTCATGCTGTTAGCCGTAAACATACCGGAGCAGGAACCGCAGGACGGACATGCTTTATTCTCGTATTCATTGAGCTGCTCATCGTTGATTTCTCCGATTTTATAACGGCTGACTGCTTCAGAAACAGTGGAATAGCTGATCTTTTTACCGCCTACCGTTCCGGCAAGCATCGGTCCACCGCTGACAAAGATAGACGGAATATTCAGTCTTGCTGCCGCCATCAATAATCCCGGTACGTTTTTATCACAGTTCGGTACCATCACCAATCCGTCAAAAGCATGGGCAATTGCCATCGCTTCGGTAGAATCAGCAATCAATTCTCTGGTTACCAAAGAGTATTTCATTCCCTGATGTCCCATCGCAATGCCGTCGCACACCGCAATGGCCGGAAAAACAATCGGAATACCGCCCGCCATGGCGACACCGGTCTTAACGGCTTCGACCAACTTATCCAGATTCATATGTCCCGGCACGATATCGTTCTGCGAGCTGACGATGCCGATAATCGGCTTTCCGATTTCCTCATCTGTCAGTCCCAAGGCATGAAGCAACGCTCTTTGCGGTGCCGCATTAATGCCTTTTGTAATTCTTTCACTGTTCATTCTGACCCACTCCTTTTCTATCAGCAAATATTATGCCATCAATTTTACCATAACTGCCTTTTGCGCATGAAGCCGATTTTCTGCTTCGTCAAAAATCTCCTCCGCATGCTCCTCAAAGACTTCCGCGGTGATTTCTTCCCCGCGATGCGCTGGCAGACAATGCTGTATCATCACATCCGACTTCGCAACGCTCAGCAAATCGCGGTTGACTTGATATACACCCTCAAAAGCCTGACGGCGTTGTTCGGCCTCGCCTTCCTGCCCCATCGATGCCCACACATCGGTGAAAATGACATCGGCATTTTCAGCCGCTACTTTCACATCATTGATAAAGGTAAACTTGCCGTTTTGATTCGCAAATTCCAATACCGAAGCATTCGGCTCATAGCCTGCCGGGCAAGCAACCGCAACTTCCATACCGACTTTTAGTCCGCCTACGATCAAAGAGTTCGCCATATTGTTTCCGTCGCCTATGTAACACATTTTTAAGCCTTCAAAACGACCTTTATGCTCTCGGATTGTCATTAAGTCCGCCAACACCTGACAGGGATGACAAAAATCCGTCAGCCCGTTGATAATCGGAATCGATCCGTATTCTGCCAAATCTTCTACTTCTTTTTGCTCAAAGGTACGAATCATAATGCCATCCAAATAACGGGAAAGCACGCGAGCAGTATCCTGCACCGGCTCTCCCCTGCCGATCTGCAAATCCCGCGAGCTCAAAAACAAAGCCTGACCGCCCAATTGAAACATACCGGTTTCAAAAGACACACGGGTCCTGGTCGATGACTTTTGGAAGATCATGCCGAGCGTTTTTCCCTGTAAATGGCGATGTGCAATATTATGTTTCAGCTCATATTTTAGCTGATCAGCCAGATTTAAAATGTCAATGATTTCCTCTTTGCTCAAATCGAGCATTTTCAGTAAGTGTTTCACGCGTTTTCCTCCTAATATTTTATGATTATCCGATCGTATCTCGATTTCTGTATCATTTTCCGGTCTGAACAACTATTCATAATCTCTGTCCGAAATGTCCAGCAACAATCCTTTTAAAGTATTATATCATAAATCGTTCGGCAAAGCAATTTTCCGCTGCCTGTCCGAAAAATATTTTGATATGCCGCTTTGATTCCCTCCGGACTGCATTGATCCTCATAAAGATTCACTAAATAATCTGCTTCCACCAGAATTTGATAACCGATTCCGTCAATGTCGTGATAGGTGTGATGATGCCCGACCAAATAGCAGATTCGATCCAAATACTTTCTCGGAAATCCAAGCGACAAAAGCATGGCTTCTGCTGCCGCAGGGCCTTCCTGCTCCTGCAGTTTTCCGCTGCAGCTTCCGTACTTTTCTTCCGCCGGTTTGATACCGATATCATGCACCAAGGCTGCCGCCTCCAACACAAGCATCGTATCATTGTCAAGCTGCTCCGAAATGCCAATCTGTTTTGCGAAGCTATGTACCTTAACAAAATGCTGAATTCGTTTCGGATCTCCCGAATAGTATTCGGTCATTTTTTGATAAAGCTGATGGATTTTATCTTTCATAGCGTTTCCCTGCTTAAAATATCGGTTAAAATCCGCAATCCCTCGTCCAGTTCCTGCTGTGTGATGGTCAGCGGCGGCAGCATCCGCAATTTTTCCTTTGCGGTTAAAATCAACAAGCCGTTTGCCACACACGCTTTAGCGACCTCGCCTGCCTTTTTCGATTTTAAGCGTATTCCCAGCATCATGCCGATACCGTCTATTCCTGCAACCTCATCGACCGTAGAAAGCCGATTCCGGATATATTCTCCTTTTTTCGTCACCTCTGCCAGAAAATGGCTATCAGCCACTCGATCAAGAACTGCAATACCGCCGGCGCAGACAACCGGATTTCCGCCGAAGGTGGTGCCATGCATTCCGGCGCCTAGTACAGACGCATATTCTTCCGTCATCAACACAGCGCCGATTGGCAAGCCTCCGCCGAGTCCTTTGGCGAGCGTGACCAAATCCGGCTTTATGCCATAATGCTCACAGGCAAGCAGATGCCCGGTCCTGCCGATTCCGGTCTGTACCTCGTCTACGATCAAGGTAATATCCTTTTGCTCACACAACTGCTTAACCGCATCTACGAAGTCCTGCTCCAGCGGCATCACGCCGCCTTCTCCCTGAATCAGTTCCATCATAATACCACAAACGGTATCATCCACTTTGCTTTGCAGGTCTGCGAAATCGTTTGCAATCGCATAATCAAAGCCCTCGGTAAACGGATAAAAATACTGATGGAACACCTCCTGACCGGTCGCAGAAAGAGTGGTGATCGTTCTTCCGTGAAAAGAATTTACCAGCGAAATTATTTTATGGCGGCCGGCTCCGTATTTGTCAAAGCTGCGCTTTCTTGCCGTTTTAATCGCGCATTCATTGGCTTCTGCGCCGGAATTGCCGAAAAACACCTTATCATATCCGGTCAAGGTACACAGCTTTTCCGCCAACTGCACGTCCGGTTCGGAATAATAAAGATTAGAGCAGTGCTGTAATTGATTTAATTGCTCCGTAACGGCTTTTACCCAATCTTTATCGCAATATCCCAACGAGTTCACACCGATTCCGCTCCCGAAATCAATGTAGCTTTTTCCGGCGGCATCGGTGCAGGTCGCTCCGCTGCCTTTTTGCGGACAAACATCGAATCGAGCATAAGTGTTAACAATATAGGAATGGTCTTTTGCCTTTAACGTATCAAAATCCATGATAATCTTCCTTTGCTATCCAAGCTAAAAAATAAACTGTCCGTTTTTGCAGAAAAAACGGATTGAGCGTGTCGACAAAGTCGACAACGCTCTCGAAGGACAAACGCAATCACTGCAGCAAAGCTTTGTTCTGCGTTTTTCCCCCGATCCCCCCTTTTCGACGAAAACCAGCTCCGCAAACGGCTTAGCCGTTGCTCACCGCTGTTTTTCTTTTCAAGGTGTCACTGCGGCGGCACATGTCCGCCTACGTGACAAATTTTAAAATATATAGTTTTTCGACAGTTTGTGTCCGTTTTTGCAGAAAACGGATTTTTCTTATTGAAACATCGTGCCGATACCTTCGTTGGAAAACATCTCAATCAGGATGGAATGCGGTATTCTTCCGTCAATGATAAACGCACGATTGACGCCGCGCCGAACGCTTTCTACACAGCACTCGATTTTCGGAATCATACCGCCGGAAATAATACCGTCCCGAATCAACGAAGGCACCTCACTGACCTGCACAAACGGAATGAGTGTATTTTCATCATCCTTATCCCGCAAAAGACCTTTAATATCGGTCATCAGGATCAGGTTTTCCGCCTTTAATGCGGCGGCAATCTGCGCGGCAGCCGTATCGGCATTGATGTTATAGATTTCTCCGTCCTCCGAACTGGCAACGGTCGCGATCACCGGAATATATCCGTCGTCCAGCGCCTTAATAATCGGCGTCACATCGATTTTTTTAATCTGACCGACATAACCCAAATCCACATCGCTTTTTTTCTTCTCGGCAATTAACATTCCGCCGTCGGTGCCGCACAATCCCAGTGCTTTTCCGTTATGCTGTTGCAACAGACTGACCAGACCTTTATTCACTTTGCCTGCCAAAACCATCTGCACGATTTCGGCTGTTTCTTTGTCAGTGTACCGAAGCCCGTTTATAAACTTGCTTTCTTTGCCGACCTTTTTCAGCATGTCATTGATTTCGGGACCTCCGCCATGTACCAGCACCACTTTGATGCCTACTAAAGATAACAGCACAATATCGCTCATAACCGCCTGCTTGAGGTCATCGCGTATCATAGCGTTTCCGCCGTATTTCACAACCACAATTTTATTGCTGTATTTTTGGATATAAGGAAGTGCATCCGCTAATACCTGCGCCTTTACACTGTTTTGAATATCCATATAAGACAACCCTTTCTCCGTCATAATTCCGATGTCGGCATCAAGTGCGGTAATCGCCGTTGATTTTTACATAATCATAGGTCAAATCACAGCCCCATGCCACCGCAGAATAGCTTCCTTTACCAAGACTGATTATGATTTTGATTTCATCCTCCATCAAAATTTCTTTTGCGAGCTCCTCGCTAAAAGCTACCCCAGCGCCATATTCGCAAACACGAATACAACCTTTTGCGGATGCAA
Organism: Clostridiales bacterium; assembly: GCA_029007575.1. Lineage (GTDB taxonomy): Bacteria > Bacillota > Clostridia > Oscillospirales > Ruminococcaceae > HGM13222. Next base: position 6,150 of record JAQXIB010000032.1, read on the forward strand.
GCTGTACTTCAACGTTGTCAATATTGAATTCCGCGTCGGCATATCCGATGGCACACAAAATTCTGCCCCAGTTTGCATCGGCGCCGAACATGGCGGCTTTAAACAAGCTGGAAGTAATCACCGACTTAGCGACCTTTTTCGCCGTTTGTTCATCATCAGCACCGGTCACATGGCATTCCAACAATTTAGTTGCGCCCTCTCCGTCAGCCGCGATCTCACGGGACAGATTCATCATCACAACATAAAGCGCGTTGACAAAAATTTCATAGTTGACATCCTGTTTGTCGATCAGTGGGTTTCCAGCTTTTCCGGAAGCCAGCATGCACGCCATGTCATTGGTAGAGGTATCGCCGTCAATACTCACCATATTAAAGGTATCATCCGCCACCTTTTTTAAAGCCGATTGCAGCAGCTCCGGATCAATTGCCACATCGGTAGTCATAAAGCAAAGCATCGTTGCCATATTC
>JAQXIB010000033.1 GCA_029007575.1 Clostridiales bacterium
AAGTCGACAACGCTCTGGGAAAGGGGACTTTCCCCTCTCCCAACCTCACCCCACAATCCGCGTTGCGACGCGGATTGTCGAGGTCAAAACCGATGCACATGTCCTCGGTTTTGACATTGAAAGGGGTTGTAACTTATAGCTTTTCGACAAACTGAAAGCCTGACTCAAAAAGTCAGGCTTTCAGAATAAGGGGCACTTCGGCATTATTTCCTTGGAAATTTACAAAATTGGTATTTTTTTCTGACAAAATGTGCTATAATAGAAATAAATATATCAAAAAGCCGTATTCCGTGCGGCAAACCCAGATTCAGAATACACTTTATAATAATTAAGGATGGTAATTGCGTGAAACAATCTCCCGACAACCAAGAAAACAATCAGGTCATTATCGGACGCAATCCGGTACTGGAAGCATTTAAATCCAAACAGGAAATCGACACGATATATATTGCCAAAGGAGAACGTCAGGGCGTCATTAACAAAATCATTGCACTGGCACGCTCCAATAATGTGGTCGTCAAAGAAGTGAATAATCAAAAGCTGGATAGCTTAAGCGGCGGAGCCTCTCATCAAGGCGTTGCGGCGCTGTTGTGCTGTCAGGCATATGCAACGGTGGAGGATATTTTACAGGCTGCCGAACAGCGCGGCGAGCCTCCTTTTCTGATCATTGCCGATGAAATTGAGGATCCGCACAATTTAGGCGCCATTATCCGTACCGCTGAAACAGCAGGCGCACACGGCGTCATTATTCCAAAACGCCGGAGCGCTTCCCTGACCAGCATTGTATATAAAACCTCCGCGGGTGCCGTCAGCCATATTCCGGTAGCCAGAGTATCCAACCTGCCGGCCACCATGGACAAGCTCAAAGAACAAAACATCTGGATATACGGCGCAGAAATGAACGGCGAAAATTGGTGTTCGGTGGATTATCGCGGCGGTGTTGCGCTGGTAATCGGCTCGGAAGGAAACGGATTAGGTCGCTTGGTAAAAGAAAAATGTGACTTTTTTGTATCCTTGCCGATGCGCGGAAAAATCACTTCATTAAACGCCTCGGTCGCCGGCGGTATTTTAATGTATGAGGTAACCAGGCAGCGTTTAGGATTGCAGGCAAAATAGGTCTGACAGCTTTTAAAAATCATTTAAGAAAGGATTTTGATTGATTTACAGCGGTAAACCGATCAATTACGGGTAAAAAGATGAGCTATTCCGATGATCACTTTTCTGTTGATGATATACTCAACGAAGTAAATCAGCATCATTCCCATGACGACAGTTCCTCTCACGCAGATGCGGATTTGCTGATTGATGAGATTCTGAAAGAACGTACGGAACATCCTGCCCCGGCTCGTAAATCCGCCGACGTTCCTTTTCAATTGCATATTCATTACGATGATGACGACAGCGCAGATACGGAAGAATCTGAAAATATTGAGGCTCAAAACACATCAAACAAACCGGAAGCCGACCTATCTTCCAATATTGAACCTACCAAGGAATCCCAAGCTTGGGATTCAAATGCCGAACCTCAATCCGACGCGGAGCCAACCGCTTCTGCCGCTTCACCGTCTGACCACGAGTTTATTGAAACCACCTATCATGCCGGTTTGCAAACAGAAGCGGATGATGCTTACCGCACATTCCGTGAAAATCGGGAAAAGAAAATAAAAGGCTTTGTTCTCATGGGAAATGAAGCTGATGTTGATAATGAAGAAGCGGAAAACGATGACGAGAACGCAGAAGATAAGGTCATTGAAGAATTTGATTCCATGGAGGATGCCCCTTCTGTTTTAGCGGACATTAAAGAGTTGATGACCAGCTTATCGGTGCGTTTCGGTATCATGCTGGTATTACTGATCATGAATCTTTATTTGGTGCTGGCTAATGTCGTCACCTTTTTGCCCCTCCCCAATTTCATCAATCTCTCTGTCAATCCTGCCATCTATGTTTTGGCCTCTACTATTTTATTGGCAATTGCGATGATCGTATCTCACACGACCGTTATCGGCGGTTTCTTTAATTTCTGTAAATTTAAAGCGGATGGCGATTCTTTACCTTCTCTGGCATCTTTAGCTTGTTTGGTTCAGTGCATTGTATTATTACTTAATCCCGCGGCGCTTGCCAACAAAAGCGTACATTTGTATTCCTTTACGGCAGTATTGGGATTGCTGTTTAACTGTATCGGAAAGCTGCTGATCGTAAAACGCACCATGCTGAATTTTAAATACGTAACCGCTGATTGCGACAAATACGCAACGACGATTATTGAAGATGAACAGCTTGCCAGCGATTTAACCAAAGGCGTATTAACAAATATTCCGATCACGGCTACCAACAAAAAGACCGGATTCTTGACCGGATTTTTAGACATGTCCTTCCGGGAAGACGCTTATGATGCGATTTCCCGCAAGCTGACGCCGATCGTCTTTATAGCGGCGGCGATATTGGCTGTAAGCGGATATATCATCACCCAAAATGCTTTTGTGACGCTGACGGTTGTCGTAGCCGCTTTTTCGATTTGCTCGCCGTTATACGGCCTCATTTGTGCCAATTTGCCGTTGCTGACCGCGGTGAAAGCAGTACATCGGCATGGCGGCATGATCATCGGTTATCCGGCGGTAGAAGAATTTTCCGATGTCAATTCGACCACTGCTCAGGGGCATGATCTTTTCCCGAACGGAACGGTCATTTTGCATGGCATTAAAACCTTCAAAGGAATGCGGATTGATGACGCCATCTTAGATGCGGCAAGCATCTTGGTAAAAGCCAACAGCATCCTCAGCGATATCTTCATGCAGGTGATTCAGGGAAAACCGGAATTGCTCAAAGAAGTGGACACCCTGGTTTATGAAGATATGATGGGAGTATCGGGGTGGGTAGACAACAAACGGGTACTGATCGGCACCCGTGATCTGATGTTGAATCACGGCATCGATGTTCCCTCAAAGGACTATGAAAAACGGTATTGCACCGAAGATAATGAGATTATTTATCTTTCCACTTCCGGAGAGTTAACTGCGGTGTTTATTGTCAGTCTGACTGCTTCCCCGCCTGTGGAAGCGGCACTGCGGAGACTGGAAAGCAACAATATTTTCCTGATCGTCAAAACCGTTGATCCGATTTTAAACAGAGAAAAACTGGCGTCTGTATTTCAAGTGGAGCCCACCCTGTTCCGTGTGATTCCGTCCAGACTCCACAAAGCGTACGACGCACAGCACACACCCTCCAAGCAGGAGGAAGGCTTTCTGGCAAACAACGGAAATTTCTATTCTTATATTAAAACCCTGACAACAACCAAGCGGATCAAAACACGGATCATGCTGGGAATTGTCCTGATACTGACTTCGGTCATCATCGGTTTCGGACTGGTAACCGCGCTGTGTCTGATGAATGATTTCAGCAGAATCAATGTGCTGTTCTTAGCCGGATATCAGGTACTATGGCTGGTTATTGCATGGCTGATCCAAAAAATAAGAAGTTTGTAAAATGAGAGGCATTTGATATGCACAGAAAAGAACGACTGATTTTATGGATACTCTCTTTCTTTGGGCTATTCCTTTTCGGATGCAATCAACATGATGTCGTTGTCAATATTACGCCGGTTTCTTCTGCGCCGATAACCCATTCGGAATATACTTCTTCCGGCACATCAGAACAGACCGTTTCTAATCGCAAACAGTCTTCTGTTCCCGGTAAATCCATTTCGCGCTCGGTAGCAAGCAGTATGGATGATAAAAAGGATAAAGCAGAGCTGGAAGCAGAACTCGACAGCTTAAATCTTCTTTATCAGCAGTATAAAAAGGCTTATCAGCAGAAGCTAAATGAAAAGAAAGAAGCGATTGCAGAGTTAAATAAGGAAATGCAAGAAAAAGAATCCGAACGCAATCAGGCAAAAGAGGATTTGGATCGCTATTTGCTGTCCGGAAATGACGGACAGGAAAAGCTGGAGAAGGAACTGCGAGCCGCAATCTCAAAGATGGATATTGTGATTTCCGATTTACAGCAACAACTCGACTGGCTGACAGAAGAAAAAAAGCAGTTAGAAAAAGATTTTGCTGTTGCCGAACAGAATTATTTGGTCTACAAAGAAGTTTTGCAGCAACAATTGAAATCGCTCAAATAAAGCCTGCAAACTGCATAAAATAAAAAGAAAAACATTACGGAGGAAAGATGGATGAAAAGATTGGAAATAGCGACTCTGTTCGCAGATGCGGACAGATATGCACAACAACAGGTAACGGTCTGCGGATGGGTCAAAACGATACGGGATTCAAAGGCGCTCGGATTTATCGAATGCAACGACGGAAGCTGCTTTAAAAATCTCCAGATCTTTTTTGAAGCAGATCAATTGCCAAACTACAAAGAAGTGGTCAAATACAATGTCGGCTCGGCTATTACGGTCACAGGAACCGTGGTATTAACCCCCCAAGCCAAACAGCCATTGGAAATTCACGCAAAGGAAATTGAGTTAGAGGGCGCCTCTACCTCTGATTATCCGCTGCAAAAGAAACGGCATTCTCTGGAATTTTTGCGTTCCATCGCTCATCTGCGTCCCCGTACCAATACGTTCAGCGCCGCTTTTCGGG
>JAQXIB010000034.1 GCA_029007575.1 Clostridiales bacterium
GCCCGTCCGCCCGGTGTAGTTTCGGGATTTCCATACATGACACCGATCTTTTCCCGCACCTGGTTGATAAAGATCGCCACACAGTTGGAGCGCGAAATCACGCTGGTCAGCTTTCTCAAAGCCTGTGACATCAATCTTGCCTGCAAGCCGACATGGGACTGTCCCATATCGCCCTCAATCTCCGCCTGCGTCGTCATAGCGGCAACTGAGTCAATGACGATAACGTCGATGGCACCCGAACGCACCAATGCCTCGGTGATCTCCAATGCCTGCTCGCCGGTGTCCGGCTGAGAAACCAGCAATCCGTCGATATCCACTCCCAGAGCTTTCGCGTACACCGGATCCAGCGCATGCTCTACGTCGATAAAGGCAGCATCCCCGCCTTTTTTCTGTGCCTGTGCGATCACCTGGAGTGCCACCGTTGTCTTACCGGAGGATTCCGGCCCGAACACCTCAATGATTCTTCCCTTCGGCACGCCGCCGATCCCCAGCGCCAAATCCAATCCGATCGAGCCGGTCGAGATCGCGTCTACATTCATTGCCGCGGCTTGCCCCAGCTTCATAACGGCGCCCTTGCCGAATTTCTTTTCAATCTGCTCCAATGCCGTTTGCAGTGCTTTTTTCTTTTCTTCCTCTGTGGTCGGCATCGGCTGTGCAACCGGTGCTTTTGTTTTGACTGCCATATATTTACTTCCTCCGCTTTCTTTCGTTTTTCGATATCGTCTGCCTGTTACGGCTTTATTCCGCTCAATGTTCTTATTATACCACACAGATCATGGGTTTCGCAAATCGAAATATACCCGTGCTGTTCCAAAATGCTTCGCACATCCTTTTCCTGCCCGCACCCGATTTCGTAAGCAAGCAATCCGCCCGATTTCAGCTTAGCTGTCCAAAGCGACGTTAGCTCCCGATAGAACAACAGCCCGTCGGCATCCCCGTACAACGCCATTGCCGGCTCAAAAGTCACTTCTTTTTGTAACGACTGCATATCCGCTTTGGTCAGATAGGGCGGATTCGACAGGATGACATCGCAGTCCGGCACACGCTCCAAGCTGTCAGCCGACAGCGCATCACACAAAACAGGGGTCACCGCTGCTCCGTTGCTTTTGATGTTCTCAGTCAGATAAGGATAGGCCGCTTCGGATTTCTCGATCGCGTAAACCGAACTATTCGGACACTCTTTCGCAATCGTCACCGCAATGCAGCCGCTTCCGCTGCACAGATCCAGCACTGTCAGCGGCTTTTGACCGATAAACCGAATCGCCTGTTCGCATAACACCTCGGTATCACTGCGCGGGATCAGCACGCCCTCTCCCACCCGAAAAGAGCCGGAGTAAAAATCCCACGTTCCGAGCAGGTATTGCAGCGGATATCCGGACACCCGCTTTTCCGCCGCCTGCCGTAGTTTTTTCAGTTTCTCGGTCGGAAAGCTCCGATCCGCTTCCAGCAAAAGGGTTTCCTTAGAAATCCCGGCAGCCCAGCAGGTTAATTTTGTCGCCTCAAACGTGGCGTTTTCGATACCTGCTTCCGCAAGCCGCTGTCGGATCTCCCGATTCACCTGCGAATAAGTCACGCCCGCCCCGTTTACCATTGGTCTTCTTCTTTGTTATCCGGCAACACCGCCGTCAGCGCCGCAATCGCGACTTCCATCTGGCTGTCATCCGGTTCGTTGGTGGTCAGTCTTTGCAGCCAAAGTCCGGGTGCCGAAATGATTCTCGTGACAATATTGTCGTATCTTCCCGCCAGCTTGATGATCTCATACGCTACGCCCATCACTACGGGAAGCAGTGCCAGCTTCAGGACGACCCGCATCCACAGGCTGTTCCAAGTCACGACCGAAAACACCAGAATACCGATCACCAGTACGATCAAAATAAAGCTGGTGCCGCAGCGAGGGTGAAAGCGAGTATGCTTTTTGACATTTTCCACCGTCAATTCCTCGCCCGCTTCATAGCAGGCAATCGACTTATGCTCCGCTCCGTGATAGCCGAACACCCGTTTGATCTCCTTCATGCGGGACACCAACGCCAGATACAGGATGAAGATGATAATTTTAATGACACCCTCCACCAGCGATTTAAACACGCCTAAATCAAACAGATATTGTATGCCCTTTACCGCCAAGGCAGGCAGGAACATAAACAAAACCAGCGCCAGCGCAACGCCGAACACCATCGCCACCACACCGATAATTTTCATCATATGTTCTCCGAGATGCTTTTCCAGCCAAAGATCGAATTTGGACGGCTCACCCTCGAATTCGTCTTCCATCCCGGCCTTTTCCGCCGACTTCATCATACATTTATATCCGGTCACCATCGAACCGATAAAATTCACTACCCCGCGCACGATCGGCGTTTTATGATACCAAGCCCGATTCAGACTGCCGACCTCCCAACATTCGGTGTCAATGCCACCGTCGGGAAGGCGCACACTCATCGCCGCCTTATCGATTCCCCGCATCATAACGCCCTCAATGAGCGCCTGTCCGCCGATTTTACTTTTGTGTCCGGTTGCTTTACATTCCTTGTTCTTCATTGTTTGATTGGTCCTTTCTCTGATTCACAACAATGGCAGACTGTTTGTCTTCATTGGTGCTCAAATTCACCGGCAGTACCACCGTTACGGTCGTTCCGACATTTTCTTTGCTGTCGATCAACAGTTCGCCGCCGTGCATCATCACGATCTCATTGGCAAGTGCCAGCCCGATTCCGGAGCCTCGCCGGGTGGAATTTGCTTTATAAAACTTTGTTTTTACTTTCGGCAAGTCTACCGCGCTGATCCCGCAACCGGTATCGGCAATGATAATTTGAATGGTATCCGCCGCCTCTTTCGCGGTCACCGTCACGGTGTCGCCGCTGTCCGAATATTTCAGCGCATTGTCTATAATGTTGATAAACACCTGCCTCAAGCGGTTTTTATCTCCAAAAATGATCGGCAGCATTTCGGGCGCATGATAAACAAAGGTGATGTTTTCTCGCTTGGCGCGTTCCCCGTAGATCAGCACCGCTTCCTCCAGCTCCGCCAGAATGTCCATTTTGGTCTTAACTAAGGTCAGTCGCCCGCTCTGAATACGGGAAAAGTCGAGCAGTTCCTCCACCATTTGCGCCAGCCGTTCGGTCTCATGGATAATGACTCGCATTCCTTTCTGCATCAGCTCGGTATCCTGACTGCCGGCGGAAGCCAGCGTTTCTCCCCAACCTTTGATCGCCGTCAGCGGCGTGCGAAGTTCGTGAGATACCGATGAAATAAATTCGTTTTTCATGTTCTCGGTGGCTGACAGCTCATCCGCCATATAGTTAATGGTGTCGCACAATTCTCCCAGCTCATCATCCGAGTTTTTATAAAGGCGGGTATCCAGATCTCCCGATGCGATTTTTCGTGCCGCCACCCCAATTTCCCGCACCGGTATCACGATGGATTTCACAAAATAAACGCCCGAGATCACCACAAAAATAACGATCGCCATGCAAATCACCGTAAAGATTGTAATGGCAGACAAGATCACATTGTCGATATTGGCGGTCGAAGTGACCAGCCGCAGCGCCGCATAGTCGCTGTTGACCTCCAGCCGCACGGTATACGCCATGATGCGGTTGCCGTTGTTGTCATTGCCGACATAATATCCTCTGCCGCGGGGGTCGGTCTGTGCGTCCTGATAGTCATCCATGCGGACATCATTGTCATAGGAAAAACCGCTGGACGTCATGGCGATGGCGCCGAAGTTGTTGATTGCCATCAATTCGGTGGTACTTTTATCATCAAAGTTTTGAACCAGCTCGTTGATTGCATCCCCGTAATTGCCGGTATCGCTGTCAGCGGCATAGGTGAGCTGAGCCGCTATCATCGTCGCCTTGTTTTCCAGAGAGCGCTTGGCAAAATCATAGAAATAGGTTTTCACTCCAAAGCCGAACACCACTTCCAGCCCGACTAAAATGAACAAAATGACGCCAAGACTGTTGATGATCCAACGATGGGTAATACTTCTGGATTTCAACCGCACACCCCCTTTACAGACAATCTGCACTGCACAGCCGTTTATTCAGCCGTGCCGCACCATTTATACCCGTAGCCCCAAACGGTAGAGATATATTTTGGATTGGACGGCTCTTCCTCCACTTTCATCCGAAGCCGCCTGATGTTAACATCTACAATTTTAATGTCGCCGAAATAATTATCTCCCCATATTTCGGTTAGAATTTGATTTCGATCCAATGCGACATTTTGGTTTTTCAAAAACAATTCCATGATTTGATACTCTACCTGCGTCAAATCGATGATTTCGCCGTTTTTCGATACCGTGCGGCTTTTTTGATCCAGCCGGAAACAGCCTGATTCAATCACCTTTGGCATCTGAGCCGTGCTTTTGCTCATGCAAACCCTGCGGTAGATCGCGTCAACTCTGGCAACCAGCTCGGAAGGGCTGAACGGTTTGGTCACATAATCGTCGGCGCCGATCATCAAGCCGTTGACCTTATCCATTTCCTGTGTTTTGGCAGTCAGCATAATGATCCCAATGGTATTGCTTTTCGCACGCAGCGCCTTGCAAACCTGAAAGCCGTCTATTCCCGGCATCATAATATCCAACAGCGCGATATCAAAATTCCCGTTTGCCTCATCAAAAGCCCGCAATGCGTCTTCTCCGCATCCGACATCCACCACCGTATAACCGGCCCGCTGCAGATTGATCACCACGAAATCGCGAATCACATCTTCATCTTCACAGACCAATATCTTTTTCATGTTGTTTCATCTCCTTTTTGTCAGCCGGATCACTTCAATAAAGTGAAGTTTTCACTTACTGTATCAAAATCAATCTGATAATACGGATTTTCCGGATAGCCAAGCTTCGCATAATAATATAGCTGCCCGCTGTAACGAATGAGCTGATATCCCTCTTTTTCCGTTTCTGCCTTGCTGTTTTCGTTTACCACCTTAATGCTCAGCAGTTCTTCGTTCACATCCTGCAAATCATGGTCATAAGAATAAAAAACGATCTTGTTTTCCTCCGCCATCTTGCGTGCGGTAACATTATCCTGCCAAAAAGCCGGAATGTCAAACAAATAGTTAAAGCCCATATTGAAATAAGAAATCTTTTTTAATTGAAACGCTCCGTTTGAGAAAATTTGCCAATGGGTGAAATAAAGCTTGTCTGTTTCCTGCGTGCTCATATGTTCCGACCATTCATAGCCGGGCATCAGATGCAGCTGCGGGATTTCGATGACATCGTCGCTGTCGATATCCATTGAGATATTGCCGGCCTTCCGGGTATCGACGCTGTCAACAACTCCCTTGTCCAACTGTGCGCTTTGCAAAAGCCCGTCCTGATAAAACAGCAATTCGGTGGTGGTTGTGCCGTCTTCCTTCACGCCGTCCAGATAAAGCGCCGATTGATTTGTCCCGATAAAGCCGCTTTGTACATTCACATAAGACAGAACCGAATCATCCATCGCCACGGTTTCCCCCTGTGAAAGATAAAAAACGCCGGTATTATATTCTATGATCTTAACTGACGGCTTGTCACCGGTTTTCGAATCCACAATGGTGACAATTTCCTGATATCCGTCATTGTCAATATCCATAACCTTCATCAGAGAGTATTCCTGAGAAAACAAATCTTTGATTTCCCCGTTGCGATAAGAGTAGATGTGTAAAATATTGCTGGCTTGCCGGAAAGGCTGCGCCAATTCCGAATCGGCGTTATTGACTCCGGTATCCGCAATTGCTTGGTTGTAGCCTATAATCATAAACAACTGATCGAACGAACCAAAAGAGGAAAATTCCAACTGATGGATATCGCTTCCTCCGCCCGAGATGTCGTAGGCGCAATACCAGTTGCCCAGATCATCCTTATCCAAAACAGAGACTTTTAAAGAAGTCGGATTAGTGGTATTCACATTGGTTTTGTAAAATACAACCGTTTCATCCCCCGGCTCATCGTCAATGTTACGCAGGACAAAGGAAGAACGGTATTCTCCCGTTTGCGGATATCTGAGATTAATATTACTGCCCGCCGTTTTTTCGAGTGCCTGATAAATTTTATCCTGCTCAGCGGTCAGCTTGGGCGGAATCAGCAAGTTGTCGGTTCCGGTGCCGGGATAGCAGCCGCTCAATTGAAACAAGAGTGCCGGAATAAGCAGTCCAAGCAGCCATTTTCTATTTGACAACATTCCACCCTCTTTCCCGATCATCAAATCTATGCGAAGCTGACAAAGTTTCCCTGTGACAGCTTATGAAACATTCCAATGTTTGCTTCGCCCTTGCCGCCAAATATGGCCGGCGCCATTTCGTCAGAGACGAAGCCGCGCAAAGCCCCGCTCGACTGATAATTTTCTTGAAATCTTTGATTTCGTGTATTCCAAGGTTATTATTATGCAAACATCTCGCGTAACGAAGTGAAGCGGCATAACACTGTTCTAGAGAACGTTAGAAATCTTCGATTTCGGTCACGTTCCATTGGTTATTAACTCCGCCGCTTGAAAGCGGTCGTGTTTTGCTTCGCCCTTGCCGCCAAAGATGACCGGCGGCATTTCGTCAGAG
>JAQXIB010000035.1 GCA_029007575.1 Clostridiales bacterium
TCGCCAAAACCGGAAATATCCCTGAAAGAGATATGTTCAACACCTACAATATGGGCGTGGGTATGTGTGTTTCGGTGGACAAAAACGATGCTGACCGTACGCTGGCCATCCTGAAAGAAAGCGGTGTTGACGCTTACATAATGGGCGAATTGTTTGCAAGCGACTGCGGGGTAGAAATATGCTGAAGGTAGTCGTTATGGTTTCGGGCGGCGGTACCAACCTGCAGGCAATTCTGGATGCCATCGACAGCGGCAAAATCACCAATGCACAAATCGCCTGTGTAGTGGCAAGCAATCCGAACGCCTACGCTTTGCAGCGTGCCGCTAAGCATCACATTCCGACTGAGATCGTCTCCCGCAAGGAATACAGCAGCTCGGATGCGTTTAACGATGCCGTATTAGCGGTGCTGAATCAATATCATGCCGATTTGGTTGTGCTCGCCGGATATCTTTCCATTCTGGGAAAAAAAGTAACCGACGCTTATGCCTATCGGATGATCAATATTCATCCCGCGCTGATTCCCAGCTTTTGCGGCCCCGGATATTACGGCTTAAAAGTGCATGAGGCGGCGCTGGAATACGGTGTCAAGGTCACCGGCGCAACGGTACACTTTGTAAACGAAGAAGCGGATGCAGGCGCCATCATTCTCCAAAAGCCGGTTATGGTGGAGGAAAATGACACGCCAGAAATCTTGCAAAAGCGAGTCATGGAGCAAGCGGAATGGGAGATTCTGCCCCAAGCGATTGATTTGTTCTGCAACGGCAGAATCAAAATCGTGAACGGAAAAACACATATCGAATCAAACATCGACTGAAACGGGAAAGGAAATGTTATCATGTTGCAACTAACACAGGAATTACAGCAAAACAGCTATCCGGGACGCGGTATCGTAATCGGAAAAAGCGCGGACGGCAAACAGATGGTCATCGCCTATTTTATCATGGGCAGAAGCGAAAACAGCCGTAACCGCGTTTTCGTGGAAGAAAACGGCGGTATTAAAACGCAGGCGTTTGAGCCGGCAAAGCTGACCGATCCCTCGTTGATCATTTATTCTCCTGTGCGGGTGATTAACGGAAAAACGATCGTCACCAACGGCGACCAAACCGACACGATCTATGATTTTATCGCAAAGGGCGATACCTTTGAAAACGCGCTGCAAACCAGAACCTTTGAGCCGGATGCGCCCAACTTTACCCCCCGCATTTCCGGCATCGTAGAGGGCGACCGTTACACCCTTTCCATTTTAAAAAGTGCAGACGGAAATCCGAATGCTGTCTGCCGGTATTTCTTTGATTATCAATCGCCGTTGGCAGGACAGGGGCATTTTATCCATACCTATCGCTGCGACGGCAACCCGATTCCTTCCTTTGAGGGAGAGCCGAAAAAAGTCGCCATTGAAGGAGATATTGACGCTTTCACGGAAGCCATTTGGACAAGCCTAAACGCCGACAACAAGGTTTCTTTGTTTACCAGATATATCGATTTGGCGACCGGCGACACCCAAACCAGAATCTGCAATAAAAATCAATAAACAGCGAAAGGATTTGAAAACGATGGCAAAAGAGTTAGAATTAAAATATGGCTGCAACCCCAATCAAAAGCCTTCCAGAATTTTTATGGAAAACGGAGAACTGCCGATTCAGGTCCTCAACGGCAAACCGGGATATATCAACTTCATGGACGCTTTTAACAGCTGGCAGTTGGTAAAAGAGCTGAAAGAAGCCACCGGCTTGCCATCCGCAGCGTCGTTTAAGCATGTCAGTCCTGCCGGTGCAGCAGTCGGCACGCCGATGACCGATGTTCAGAAAAAAATCTGCTTTGTGGATGATTTAAAGCTGACACCGCTCGCCATGGCATATGCCAAAGCAAGAGGCGCCGACAGAATGTCCTCATACGGAGATTTTATTGCACTTTCCGATGAATGCGACGAAGAAACCGCCACGCTGATTGCCCGTGAAGTATCGGACGGCATTATTGCGCCCGGCTACACCGAAAAAGCGCTCGAGATTTTAAAATCCAAGCGCAAAGGCGGCTATACCGTGATCCAAATTGACGAAAGCTATGTTCCCGCCGCCATTGAACGCCGTAACATTTATGGCATCACCTTTGAACAAGGCAGAAATGATCTGAAAATCAATGAGGAAATGCTGAACAACCTTGTGACCGATGCAAAAGAGATGCCGGAAAGTGCCAAACGCGATTTGGTACTGGCATTGATCACCTTAAAATACACCCAATCCAATTCGGTTTGCTATGCCAAAGACGGACAAACCATCGGCGTCGGTGCCGGTCAGCAATCCCGTATTCACTGTACCCGCCTTGCCGGCAACAAAGCAGACATTTGGTTTTTGCGCCAAAATCCGAAGGTGTTAAACCTGCCGTTTAAAGCGGATATCCGCCGTCCCGACCGTGACAATACGATTGACGTTTATATTTCCGACGATTATATGGATGTACTTGCTGACGGCGTTTGGGAGAATTTCTTCACCGAAAAGCCGGAGCCGCTCACCCGAGAAGAAAAGCGCGCCTGGCTGGATACGCTGACCGATGTGGCGCTCGGCTCGGATGCATTCTTCCCGTTTGGCGATAACATTGAGCGCGCCAATCGCAGCGGTGTCAGATATATCGCCCAGCCGGGCGGTTCCATCCGGGATGATAACGTGATCGAAACCTGCAATAAGTACGGCATTGCCATGGCATTTACCGGCATCCGTCTGTTCCACCACTAATATTTTTGCTGTGAAAAGAAAGGAATGGTCATAACAATGAAAGTATTAGTAATCGGCGGCGGCGGACGGGAACACGCCATTATCCGCAAGCTGAAAGAAAGCAAGCAGGTATCCGAAATCTATGCCGCACCCGGAAACGGCGGAATTGCCGCCGACGCAACATGCGTCAATATCAAAGCAACCGATATTGATGCAATGGTCGATTTTGCGGTGAAAAATCAGATCGAGTTTGCCGTAGTGGCGCCGGATGATCCGTTGGTACTCGGCATGGTGGATGCTTTTGAACAGGTCGGTATCAAAACCTTCGGTCCGAATAAAGCGGCGGCCATATTAGAAGGCAGCAAAGTGTTCTCCAAGCAACTGATGAAAAAATACCATATTCCGACCGCGAAATACGAAGTGTTTGACGATCCCGACCGGGCCATTGCGTACATCCGCTCCGAGAACACCTATCCTACCGTCATCAAAGCAGACGGTCTGGCACTGGGAAAAGGCGTCATCATCGCGGAGGATTTCGCACAGGCAGAACAGGCAGTCCGCTCCATGATGGAAGACAAAATTTTCGGTGAAAGCGGCAGCCATATCGTTATTGAAGAATTTCTGACCGGTCCGGAGGTTTCGGTGCTGGCTTTTACCGATTCCAAAACAGTCAAACCGATGATTTCTTCCAAGGATCATAAGCGTGCTTACGATAACGACAAAGGCTTGAATACCGGCGGTATGGGTACGATTGCGCCAAATCCGTACTATACCGATGAGATTGCCGAAATCTGCATGAAGGATATTTTTCTGCCCACCATCAAGGCGATGGAGGCAGAAGGGCGTCCGTTCAAAGGCTGCTTGTATTTCGGGCTGATGATCACACCGAATGGGCCGAAAGTGATTGAATATAACTGCCGCTTCGGTGATCCGGAAACGCAGGTGGTTCTGCCTTTGTTGAAAACCGATTTGATGGATATCTTCCTCGCCGTCTATGAGGAACGGCTTTCCGAATTAGACATTGAGTGGGCAAGCGGTGCCGCCGCTTGCGTCATCATGGCATCAGGCGGATATCCGCAGAAATATCAAACCGGTCTGCCGATTGCGGGACTCGATCAAAACGGTCAAACAAGTGCTGCTACCATATATCATGCGGGAACCAAAAAAGAGAATGATACTTATCTCACAGCAGGTGGGCGTGTCTTGGGTGTCACGGCAACCGGAGAAAACCTTGAAGCCGCTTTGTCAGCCGCTTATAACGCCGTAAAGCAAATCTCGTTTGAGGGATGTCACTACCGCACCGATATCGGAAAAATCAGATAAACAGAAATCCGTCGGGTATGTTGCTTGCCCGGCGGATTCTCGTTTTTATATCTGAAAATCCATATCCTATCCGCTGTTCTTTTGTTCCACCTTGCTCTTGTCAAGCAGGCGGATACATGATAGAATAAATACATATAGCAGAGTAGGAAAACAGGCGTTAAGTGTTTGGCAGACGGGGAGTTGCTGCCGGGACGAAAAACCATTATGGTTTGCGGTCTGTTTTTCGCATCCCGCTGTGACAATCCGAGGCAGTCAATCCTGCACTTCCGAATTTGTACAGCAAATTTATGATGCAAGGAGGTACTGCTATGAAAAATTTTCTTTCTTTATTTACCCAATCCGCCGCAGAGCTGAAAAAGCTCCGTTCTCTGACCGGAATCGGTATGTTGGTGGCGCTCGATGTTGCGCTTTCCTTCGCAACCATACCGATCGGCTCGACGATGAAGATCAGCATCAGCTTCTTGGCAATCGCCATTATGGGAATGCTGTACGGTCCGGTAGCAGCCGGCATGGGCGCTGCGTTAGGAGACATTCTAGGCTATTTGCTGACACCGGGAAACAGCATGGGAGCGTATTTCTTCGGTTTTACTTTAACCGCGTTCTTGGGCGGCGTTGTATATGGCATCGCATTCTACTCCTGTAAAGTCAGCATCCCACGTGTGATTATTGCAAAAGCAGCTGTCAACTTGCTGCTGAATCTGTTGTTAAATACTTTCTGGATTTTTATCCTGTATGGCAAGGCAGTAGGTATCGCGGAGATTTTCTCCCGCATATTTAAAAACCTGCTGATGCTTCCGTTGGAGATCGCCGCTTTGTTTATTGTTTTAAAAGCGATCGCCAAACTGATACAGCAAAAGAAAGTGAAAATTGCTTAAATAATATCTGAAAAAACGACAGGGCATCAAAAGATGCCCTGTCGTTTTTTCGTTAGCCTAAATACAAACCGTATTCCACAAAACAATAACGGTCATCCCAGCCGGGATTTTTGCCGCCGCACCAAACATCCGATTCTTCAAAAAAGCTGTTGGGACAAACCCCATAGCATTCTCCCTCTTTCAGATGATGCGGGCCCAGTAAGTTGCGAAGATTGCCGATGATTTCGACTTCGATTTGGTTTTCTCCTTCATGCAACAATCCACTGAGATCCGCTTCGTACGGCTGCCAGAAAATCGTTCCGGCATCGGCGCCGTTAACACGCACCTTGACCACGGTTGAGCATCGCTTGGAGAACAACAAGCTTCTGCCGACGCATTCCTCTGCGCGCAGCGTCACCGTGTTTTTCAGCACCATTCTGCCGTTAAAGAACGGAAATTTTTGTAGCACAAAATTGCCTGCCGTAACGGTTTTCGGCATATCGGAAAGCGCAAACGAACCGTCATAGCGCACCGCCCGCCTATCCAGCTCGGTAAATTCGCCCGGCGTATCCACACCGAAATCGCCGATAACATAAACCGCTTCGATCTCGGTATCATAAGTCAGCTTATTTTTCTCGGATTCAAATTGCAATGAATTTTTAAGATTTTGGTAAATCTGATCGCTTTGGGTAAAATGAATGGAAAGCTTGATCTGGTTTTCACCGACCGCAACCGCATCGGAGATATTGATTTTACGGAATGATTTGTCCCGATAATATCCGCAATCCACGTTGGGTATGTTTTGTCCGTTCACCGAGATCACAAACTTTTCAGGCGTTTCCAGCACCAAATAGAGCGGCATTTCCGGCTTTTGCAGGACATTCATATAAAATACCAGATCAATGTCTACCGGCCGTTCCAACTTGCATGCTTCGCCCTGAATGTTGTTCACCGGCATTCCTTTTCCCTGTAAAACGCCGTCAAAATAACAATCGCAATAATCCAGAGTAAGCGCATTGGGATCGGATTCCGCAATCTGCCATACCTTGCCCAGTTGCTGATTGATCGGGTTAAGTGCCTTTGCCGGAGCTGCTATCCATTCCGGCTTTTCGTCCGGATGCGCAAACAGCACCACAGAGCCCATATCGGCAAGCGTTATTTCGACCGACACCTCGCCGTTCCGTTCAGACTGTGCGATCGGCAGGATTTCACCGCTGCAATAATCGAACTGCCCTACCGTTTTTCCTGCAAAACGGATAGACAATTCCCGTTTATCCTGAGAGGTGTTCACGATATAGTACATCGTGATTTTTTCCGCATCGAAATAGCGTACCGTAGAAGCAACGCCCGAAAGGATACCGTTTTTCTCCTCGATGTGAATCGGTCTGACATCGGACGGAACCGCGTCCGCCATCGCCTGCAAAGAGTCGGCGACAAGGCATTTCTTCGCTAATTTTTGAATCCGATCAGACGGTTCGCCGCCCACCATTTCAGGAACTCTGCCGCTGAAGATAATTTTGCCGCCGTTTGCCTGAAATTGTTCCAACAGTTCTGCCGTTTCCGGCGCCAGATTCAGAGCATCCGGTACCAGAACGACCCGATAATGCATCTGCCCGACAGTCAGCACGTCACCGGATACCGAGCCGTGCAGTTGCATGATACGCTCATCACCCAGATCGTATTGAATTTGATTTTCCTCCAATAAATGGATGGTTTGGATAAACTTGCTGTCCAGCTCTCGCAGCAAACCGTTGTCCTGATTGTTAAAGCAAATCCAGGCGGAGGACATCGGATGGATCACCAAAGTTTCAAAACGCACCGCGCCCTCAGCCAACAGCATACCCAAACGGCTGAAGATATCGTTAAGCTTTCTGTATTCGCTCCACCAAGGCTGTTGATAGAACAACGTAGCGGGATAATCGCGCTTCCGAATTCCTCGCAGAGAATACCCTTCCAGATGCTGACAGAGGAGATTGATTCCCCGCACCATCTGCCATTCGTAAATACGCTTTAATTCTTCAAAGCTGACATCCCAGCCGCAGAGCGCAAAAGTTTCGCTCAAAACCTGCTTTTTTCCGGTTTGATGAGCTACCGAAGCCACCTGAACCGCCGTTGTACTGGGACCGACTCCACGTCCCAACCAGTCCATGCCGGGAATATGCATATATTCGTAATTCGGCATACAAGCGCCGTTTGATACTAACTGACTTTCCATCGATTCTTCCAGTACCATGTGTCCGGTCAATCGAGAGCCGTTTGCTTCGCACCAATCGTAAATCTGCTTGCAAAAAGCGTCAGTGAACAAATCGCGTACCAACTGCCAAAAACGGAAACGAATCCGCTCATATCCTTTTACCTCGAAAAACAGTGCCGGCAATAACGGAATCAGATCCTCTCCGTACCGCTTTTGATAATTATCCGGCAAAACAAATGACCACGGTATTCCGTTACGGGAAATTTGCGGTTCATCGGTAAAGAAGCCTGCCATTTTGGTAAAATCTTCGCCCAATTCTTTTTTATATGCAACGTGGATGACCTCGATAAACTTGGCGATCACTTCGGCATCCAACGTATCCACATAAAACGGATTGACGTCGTAATACATATGTATCCATTTGCCCTCAAACGGAAGACAGCAAATGGTAAACGTCTCATTTTTCTCCGCTTCAACGATTTCGTAACGAAGGTATTTTTGCTGATACTTAATGCCTAAGCCATTGACAATCCCGCCGCCGAATCCGCTCGGCCAACCGTTTTCATCATAACCCCATGCACCCATGCCGCGCTTTTCGCCCTCATGGACACCGCATTTGATATTATCCATCCATTCTTGGCCCATGTATTCTGTCTGCAAGCCGCCCCGGGCATGCATAAAATATCCGCCGATACCAGCTTTTTCCATCTGATCGATCTGCCACGCGGTTTCATCGGTATGCAATTTTTCATTCCACGACCAAAACGGAATCGGCCGATACTGTTTCGGCGGGTCCAACAAATTCTTTCGAAATAATTCCATCTGTCCCATACTCGGCTGAACACAGCCGATACTCCTTTAATAAAAAATGATAAAATCCCCGTCCGAAACAGACGGGGACGTCAGAATTATTTTAGCAGAAATCGGTTGGTTTCGCAATATTCTTCCAGAAATTTGAAAAAATCAGCGGATATACCAAAAATGCCGTTCTTTTATATGCAAATAATCATTTTGAAGCCACAGAAGCAACAGGTTCCGAGGCAGTCTGCTCCGAGGATTCCCCCTCAGATTGATCAAACACCTCCGGATACAGCGCAACAGCAACTTTTCCCACCAAATCCAGAATACGGCCGCTCTGTAATCCAAACAGGGTATTATCGAGCGTATACACCTTTCCGTTTTTCACCGCACTGAAATTCTTGTAACCGGCGTTAGACTGTAAATGCGGCAAACCGTACGGATCGGCAACAAAAATAAAGTCCGGATCTTTAGCCTGCATTTCTTTGGCGTCCACGGCATATCCGACAGCATCTTGGGCAGCGTTCGTACCGAATACCGACAATACACTGCTTTCAAAGGTATCGCCGGTAGCGATAATGCCGCTTGGATTGATAATATATAAAAACGTGCTGTTTGCCGCTTCCGCAGGCAACTTGGCTTTGATACTGTTTAATCCCGATTCTATTTTAGCAAATTGATCGGCACCTGCTTGGCTGCCGCCTTTCTGTCCCAAAAACAACAGGCCGATATTTTGATACAGTTTCTTCAGCTCCTCCAAATTTTTCGCCATCGGAAGAACGATCACCTGTATCTTTGCGGTTTCCAGCGCTTCCATGTCTTTTTTGGATAAAGAATCATGAGTCAGCACAACGTCAGGCAGCGCGGCAACGATTGCGGATGTGTCAAGATGTCCGGTTTTTCCCGCCGACGGGATTTCCTTAACCTGCTCCGGATAGCCGGCGTCATCGGTGCGAATCACCACTTTATCGCCGTAACCGTGTTCGAACAAAATCTCGACCAATGACGGAGAAAGGCAAGCCACCTTCTCGGGCTGCGTTTGAACGGTGACGTTTGCGACCCGTACCGGATAGGCTGGTACTTCCTCTTCTTTTTTATTCTGCACATCACAAGCAGTCAAACTTCCGAATAAAACCAACGTCAAAACAGCAGCAATGATTCTTTTCATGGCATTTGTGTTCTGCTTTCGGGTGAAAAAAGCAAGTATCCTTTCTATGGTATCTGTAACATTTACAACAGTGGCAATCCCAACTCCAAACGTCCCTGTACCGCGTCAATATACTGTCTGGCAATACGGGGAGAACGCCCCGCCTTCTGGAGAGCAAAACGTTCCGCGCCCTTGAGCAGCACTTCCTCGTCGATATTCAGCTTCCGATCATCCGCGATTTTTTTGACGATATCCAAATATTTCGCCTTATCCGGCACCATAAAGGTAATGGTCAAACCGAAGCGATCGGATAAGGATAAACTGTCATCAATGGTATCTGCCCGATGAATTTCATCTCCCTCGCGGGACGAAAAGGTTTCTTTGATCAGATGGCGGCGATTAGAGGTCGCGTATATGACTGTGTTATCTGCCTTTTTGGATAACGAACCCTCCAGAACCGCTTTTAAGGCACCGAATCCGTCGTCATTTTCATTGAAGGTCAAATCATCGATGAAAATAATAAATTTGAGTGGGTTGTCAGCCAGCATCTCGATTAGCTTGGATAAATTGTTCAGATTTTTCTTTTCCACCTGAACAATCCGCAGTCCCATTCCGTAATACTCATTCAGCAGTGCCTTCACCGTGGAAGACTTTCCGGTGCCGCGGTCGCCGTACAGCAAGATATTATTGCAGGGCTTGGAATGTAAAAAGCTCAGCGTATTTTCCACAATTTTATTCCGCTGCACTTCGTAATGCTTTAGATCGGACAGACGGATCGAGTCGATATTCTTGACCGGAACGATCGATTCCCCGTCAAAGAGGAAGGCGATTTGCTCGGAGAATACGCCGACGCCGTTGTGATGATGGTATTCCGCGATTTTCGCCGCATTGTCTCCCCAACAGCCGATGTTGCGATAACAAAAAGGCTCCGATTCATATTCCGGAAGCAATTCGATCAAGTCACTGTCCTCCGGATACCGATAATGAAGAGCGGTCTTGATGTCTTCCGAGGTGATGCAGGTCAGCGCATACATCGCGTTCAGATCCCGCGTGACCGCACGCTTAACATACTCGGGC